>JASFTU010000022.1:0-10956 GCA_050050635.1 Candidatus Brocadiaceae bacterium | reverse complement strand
TCTCAGGGAGGATGGCTGCGACCTGTTCGGGCAGGAGGAGCTGACCTTCCGACGGGGAGTTGCCTCCCTCCGAGGCGGCCGCCGGTGTTCCGCCACCTCGGCTCTCAATCACCTCCACGATGTCTGTGCAGCGGAGTTCCTGCCTCAGCCGGCTGAGCACCTCGCGGGCGCTGGCGTCGCCGCAGCTCAGCACCAGGAGGCTGCAGGGACGGTCGTAACGCTCGGCCCGTTTGATTTCCTCGGCGAGACGCGCGAAGAACCGTTCGGTGCTGGACGCTGTCCTGTGCGCGTGCCGGGCCTTCAGCAGGCGGCGCAGTATCTTGACCTGCTGCTGCACTTCCTTGCGCCATTCCTCATGACCGTGCAACGACATTGCGGCCTCCGCACGTTCGGGACCAGAACTCAGGCCTGGATGTCGTAGCGCTTCATCTTCCTCAGCAGCGTCCTGTAGCTGACGTCGAGCCGGGCGGCCGCACGGGTCCGATCGTAGCCCGTGGCTTCCAGGGCACGGATGACCGCCTCGCGCTCGGCCCGGTCGGCGGCCTCGCTCATCGGGTCGCAGCCACCCTCTTCGTCCCCGGAGAAGGGCGACTGCAGACCGCCCGAGGTCGGGGTTTCGAGCAGGCCCTCCTCTCCGTTCGCCGCCGACAGAGACCCGTCGAGCAGTTGCTGTATCTTCCTCCGCAGCGTCCGGTGGCTGACCTGGAGCAGGTCGGCGGCTTTGCTCTTATCGTACTCCGCCGCGCGCAGTGCGTCCAGCAGCGCCTCCCGCTCGGCGGCCCGCCGGGCCTGCTCGAGCGAGACGCCGGAACCGGGTCTTCCGCGCGAACGGGGCGGATCGGACACGTCGGTCCAGCTCTCCAGCTCCAGGGCGCCGGTGGGTCCCACGCCCCCCATGAGGACCCAGCGCTTCACCGTATTCTCCAGTTCCCGGACGTTACCGGGCCAGGGGTACTTGTGGAAGGCGTCCATGGCACTGCGGTCGAGAGGTCGGTACTGTTTGCCGAACTCGCGGCAGTATTTGCGCAGGAAGTAGTCCGCCAGCAGGGCGATGTCTCCGCGCCGGTCCCTGAGGGCCGGCAGGGCGAGGTCCACTTCGTTGAGCCGGTAGAACAGGTCCCTGCGGAAGCTTCCCTCCCGCATCCGCCGCTCCAGGTTCGCGTTGGTGGTGGCGATGACCCGCACGTCCACCACTACAGGGCTCGCGCCACCCACCGGGAAGAACCGTTTGGCTTCGATCACTTCCAGGAGCTTCGCCTGGAGGGAGGAGGGTATCGCGGATATCTCGTCCAGAAGGATCGTGCCGCCGTCGGCGATGCGGAACAGCCCCGGGCGTGCCACCCGGGCGTCGGTGAACGCCCCCTTTTCGTTGCCGAAGAGCTGGCTGGAAAACAGGGTGTCGGGAATGGAGGGGCAGTTGACCCGGACGAAGGGGGAACCTGCCCGCCGCGAGTAACGGTGAATCAGTTCGGCGGCCACGTTCTTCCCCGTGCCGTTCTCTCCCCGGATGAGCACGTTGACGTTATAGTCAACGATCTCCCGCAGTTTCCTCTTGACCTCGAGGATGCGTGGATGGGTACCCAGCAGCTCGGGCCCGTAGAGGGAGAGGGGCGGATCGCTGACGACCTCCACGGCACAGAAGGCCGGCTCCCCGTCTTCGACGCGGCAGACCTTGCCCCGCACCTGTGCATCGGTCCCGGATGTGTCCAGGCCGGGGCCGACGTGCACGAAGACCTCCTGTCCGGGCAGCAGCCCGCCGGCCTCCGGACACTCCACCAGCAGGCCGACGGGGCTGATGTTCAGCGTGGTCCCGCTGCCTACGCTCTCTCGACGCTTGGACTCGTAGAACTGAACGGCGACCTCTATCGGACTCCTCGGATACCGCCGTCGCTCGCCATCCTGTGATGCACTGCTCGGCACAGCCCAGTCCGTTCTCTTTACGGGAGGGACCGGAGCGGTAACGCCCCGGCGAGTCGTCTCAGCACAAGCCGCACCCCCGACAATCCCGCCAGATACTCCCCGCAGTTGCGTACATTGAACATCACCTGTCCCTGTCCAGCCGGGAAGGGACAACCCCATTTTGGTTGGCAAAGTACGGCTGATTATAGCACGTCAGCTCCGCCTGTCAACCCTCTTTGTGTTGAGTCTTGACAACACCCGGGCGGAGCACCGCTCCCGGACAGGCAACCAACGGCGGAACCGCACCCCCGGCTACGCCGCGGCGTCTGCCTTTCTCAACAGTTGTCGTCCATCGGTACCGTCGTCCGGGAACACCGCCAGGCCGAACCCCACCGACCCCGCGTTCACCAGGAACGTACGTAGTCTCTCGACCGCTGCCTTCGCTCCGGCTCTGTTTGTCTCCGGAAGGATCGCCGCCACCTCCGTCCCCTCGGGCAGCGGGACCTCCGGCTCCACCTCGGCCTGCTCCCAGGCAGGAGACGCAGGGAGGATCTCCATCATATCACTCCGGCGCAGTTGACCCTTCAGCCTGCGGTAGACCTCCTCCGCTTGCTGCTTCCGGGCGCGCACGACCAGCACACTGAAGAAGTGGTTGTAGCGCTGGGAGCGGTCGGCTTCCTCGACCAGCCGATCCAGGAAGGTGCGAACCCGCCACACTTCCCACACCTTGTCGACCGAACTGAAGCGCCGGTACAGCCGCTCCAGTTCGTCGTCCCGGTTCCCTTCGTCCCGGTCGTCGAAAGAATCCATGCAGTGGTCCGGTAGCAGCGAACCCGAGGCCCCAACAGGCGGCTCCCAAGACTGCGCGTTTGCGGGCCGCCTTTCCCTAACCTTTATTACGCGCTGCCCGGGGCGAAATCAAGAGCAAAGCCCCATTTCCGACGGGGGAAGGGCCCGGCAGGAGGGCGGGCGCCCGCGGAGCGGTTTCGCCCGGCCAGGTGCGGGTCATGGTTGACGGACAGTCGGCGCTTCCGACAGACATTTCTGGCGCAGAAGCGGACGCATCCGGAGGGCCGGGAGCCAGCCCGACCCGGGGCCCGGGAGTGCTTCCGGGGAGCTTCATCAGATGCTGGGGGCCCGGACCGGCGCCATGGGTAACAGGGCCATCCCTCCGGGCATGCCACATCTGGCTCGTCGGGTCCCGGCGGCACCAATTCCCCATGCCGTGCAGCGGAGTGTCTCCCCGCGCCCTGTGGTTCTGGCACGGCAGTTGCCTCCAATGGATGGTTGCCTGTCCCGGTAGGGCGTCGGCCGGGGGCTGCTGTTACCGACACGGACGGCTAATCTCGGGGCGATGAAAGGGTAGGAAACGTGGTTGAGGGCGGCGGATGGCGCAGGCTGCGTCGAGACGTGGATCTCGCTCGGGGGCTCCTGGAGAAAGTCAGGGATATGGGCAAGGACTCGAGTGCGCCTCCCTTCACGGAGGTGCTGTTCCGCGAGAAGCAACGGGCCGAACGGTACAACCACTACTTCTCGGTCGTCGTGCTTGTGCCGGAGGCTTTGGATGCGCTGGAAGTGCTGAGGCGCTCGGCCGGCCTGCTGAGGGCCAGTGACATGGTGGGCATCGTGGACTCCGACGGGCAATACCATCCGCTGGCACCAGGGGGCACAGGCCCGGGCAGGCTGGCGGGCCTGCCGGCGTCCGGCCACAGGCAGATGGTCGGTGTCATCCTGCCCGAGACGGACCGTCCCGGCGCCGAGATCGCGGCGCGAAGGCTGGAGAGCGTACTGGTGGACGATGAGAGAGTGAAGATCGGTATCGCTATCTTCCCTGATGACAGCACTCACGTGGAGGACCTGGTCTCGATTGCTGCCGCCTGAGAACACAGCGACGTTCGCGAAGTCGCCATTTCGCCGGGGGCTTGGCTCAGCGAATACTCAAGCTACACATGCATATCGCCTGGCAAGCTTGTGTAACGTGGTGGAATCGCCCTCGGGCGATCTCCACGAGTCCTTGCATGTATGAAGGGGGGTGATGTCCGGATGCTATCGGGAGAACCGCTAATCGTACTGGGTGTGGGGGAAGTCAGCACGGCGCCGATTGAGGAGGCCATTCGGGGGCACGGTCTCGACCCGCGGCGTGTGGCTTCGCCTGAGTTGGGGGCGTCGGCTATGGATTCCGACCCCGACGGTGAGGTCGCTCTCACGATAGCGGCGGAGAGCGAGGAGGAACTGGTCGCGCTTTTCGATGAAGCAGTCGAGAGCCTGCCGTCGGCGAGCTTCATCGTCTCGGTGCCTGAGGGGGATGGCGCGTGGGCAGGATCCTTTGCTGAGAGAGCAGGTCCGGACCGCTTACTGTGTGTGAAGGGAGAGGCCGGCTCGCCGGATAATCTGACGCGGATCAGCAGCTTCCTGGAGGGCAGCGGCTATCGCTGGGCCAGTGATCTGCGCCCGAGCGTGCTGAGGGAGCGGCTGGCGGACCGTACCAGATCGCTGCGCAACGGGGGCGGCAGCGATCCCGAGAAGCTTTCCGGGTTCGTCCGGGGGCTCTCCGAGTTCACCGATCTGGATGCGATGCTCGAGGGGGCCCTCCGCAGCTATCTCGAGATCGTCGGCTGCCACGCAGGCAGCGTCTATGTATGGGACGAGCGGGCCGAGACACTCGTTCTGCGTGCCGCGGAGGGACCGGACAGGGATCAACGTCTCGGCCTGCGCCAGGGCATCGGCGAGGGGTTGGCCGGCTGGGTGGCGCAGAAGAAAGAGCCGCTCCTTGTGACCGACACCCGGGACGTGCGCTGGCTGCGGGAGCGGAAGTGCCGGCGCTACTCCAGCTTCAGTTGCATTGCCGCGCCCGTGATGCACGGGGAGCAGTTGTTCGGCGTCGTCTGCCTCACCATGCCGGACGACGGCGAGCAGTTCGAGGCGGGCGACCTCCACCTGCTGCAGGTGCTCTCGCAGAAGCTCGGCAGCCTCGTGCGCCCGCTCAGCCTGCTGAGCGAGATGCGTTACTTCAATGACCGGCTCGTCCAGGCCTTCAAGTCGTGCTCGGACCTGGTCGTGGAGAAGGACAAGCAGGTCGAGGCGATGCGCGTGCTGAGCTCCGACATCCTCAACGGGGTCCCGCTCGGCGTGATCGCCTACGACCGCGAGATGAACGTCTGTTTTGCCAACGCGGTGGCGGAGCGTCTGTTCGGCCTGCCAGCGGAGTCGGCGACCGGACGGAGCGTCTGCAGCCTGGCCGAAGGGATGGAGATGGCCGCGGATGCGTGGCGCGAGAAGCTGCTTGGCGTGGTGGCCAGAGATCACCAGGGCTTCCGCATCGAGCGCGTCGCACATCGGCTCAGCGGCGGGACGCGCATCCTGGAGGTCAACGGGGCGCCGCTCCACGATTCGGACGGCGCATGCATCGGCGGCGTACTGACCGTACAGGACGTGACCGAGGACGCGGAGATGGAGGCGAAGCTGTCGGCGGCGCAGCGGCTCGCCCTCATGGGCCAGATCGCCGCCAAGGTGGCCCACGAGCTGAACAACCCGCTGGACGGGATACTGCGTTTCCTCGGCCTGGCGATGCGGACCTTCGAGAAGGACCCCGAGAAGGCCCGTCATTACCTGGAGGAGAGCCGGAAGGGACTGCTGCGCATGAGCCACATCGTGGGGCAGCTCCTGGCGTTCTCCCGTCGCCACCGCGGCGTCGGTGAGACCGTCGGCATCCGGCAAATCCTGGAGGACGCGCTGGCCCTGTATGACGAGCGGGCGCGCTCGATCGGTGCCGAGGTGCGTGTTGATGTGCCGCGCGAACTGCCGCCCTGCGCGAGCGAGGAGCTCTACGGCGTCTTCAGCAACGTCATAAAGAACGCCCTGGACGCTATGGCGGGGAGCGACGGAGAGCGGTTGCTCACGATCCGCGGCGGGCAGGAGAACGGGCTGATCAAGGTGACCTTCGCCGACACGGGGCCGGGCGTTCCGGAGGATGTCCGCCAGAACGTCTTTGAGCCCTTTGTCACCACGAAGCGCGACGGCACCGGCACGGGGCTGGGACTTGCCACGTGCCGCGACGTGCTCGACCGGTTGGGCGGAGCGATCCGGTTGTGTCCGTCCGAACGCGGCGCGACGTTCGAGATCGCGCTGCCGGTGAGAACAGAGCAGTAGCGGGAGGCCTGGATGCCTGAGCAGACAGCCGTGCTCATCATGGACGACGACCCCATCGTGCGCGAGAGCCTCAGCGAGTACCTGCGGGTCGAAGAGTACCGCGTCAGCGCAGCCAGCAGCCTGAGCGAAGCCATGTCCCTGCTGGAGGATGACCACTTCCGCATCGCTCTGGTGGACGTGCGTCTGCCCGAGGGAAGCGGCTTCGAGCTTCTGCAGCGCGTCCGGGAGCAGAGGCTGCCCACCGCCGTCATCATGCTCACCGGCTACGGCACCGTGGAGGATGCGGTGCGTGCGATCAAGATGGGCGCCTTCGACTACGTCACCAAGCCCGTCTCCGACGAGGAAGTCAAGATCGCCATCGAGCGGGCCCTCCAGCAGCAGGAGTTGATGGAGGAGAACGAGAGGCTTCGCGAGCAGTTGAAGCTGGACTTCCGCCACGACGAGATCGTCTATCGCGATCAGAAGATGGAAAAAGTCCTGGAGCGGGTCCGCGTCGTGGCCAGGACCGATGCCACCGTGCTGATCACCGGAGAGAGCGGCACCGGCAAGACCATGGCCGCCCGGGCCATTCACATGAACTCCTCCCGTGCGGAGGCGCCGTTCGTCGAGGTCAACTGCGGGACGCTGCCGGAGACGCTTCTGGAGAGCGAGCTCTTCGGGCACGTCAAGGGCGCCTTCAGCGGGGCCATCGCCGACAAGAGGGGCCGGTTCGAGGCGGCCGACGAAGGCACCCTCCTGCTGGACGAGATCTCGCTGGCCAGTCCGTCCCTCCAGATGAAGTTGCTGCGGGTGCTGGAGGCCTTCAAGTTCGAACCCGTCGGGAGCACCGATACCCGTGAGGTGGACGTGCGGTTGATCCTCGCCACCAACGAGGACCTGGGCCGCATGGTGCGGGAGGGGAAGTTCCGGGAGGACCTCTACTACCGTGTGAACGTCATGAACATCCACATCCCACCGTTGCGGGAGCGGGTCCAGGATATCTTCCCCCTGGCCCAGCACTTCGTGGCGAAGCACAGCGGTTCGGCCATCCATGAGGTGGAGGGCATCTCCGAGGAGGCAATGCGGCAGTTGACCGCCTACGACTGGCCCGGCAACGTCCGGGAGCTGGAGAACGTGATCCAGCGGGCCGTCGTGCTCTGCGATGGCCCGTATGTCACGCCCGACGACCTGGATATCGAAATGCCCGGGCCGGGCGGACTCGCCTTCCCGGACGGTGAGATCACACCCCTGAAGCGGGCGATGAAGAAGGTGGAGAGGCGCCTGCTGCTGGCTGCGCTGGAAGCGTGCGAGGGGAACCGGAAGGCCGCTGCGGAGCGACTGGATATCAACCGGACTACCCTCTACAACAAGCTGCACGAGCACGGGCTGATGGATGCATAGGTCGGCCCGACCGGCGCCCCGATTCGCTCACGCGCGCATCTGGTAGAGGTCCACCCGGGGCCTCTCGTCGAAGCGTGCCGCCACGCCGGCCTTCCTTTGCTCGCTATCGGTGCGGGGCTCCTCAAGTCGCAGGATGGTGGCTGTGCCCGCTATGGTGCGGAACAGGGGCCCCGCGTTGTACCCACTCATACCCGACAGCTCAACCACGACCTGCTGATTCTCCTCCAGCCCTTGCCAGTCCGCTGTGTGGAAAAAAAGGCCGCCGGCGGAGACGTTGTCGGTCACTCCGACACGTGGTGCCTTTTGCTGTCCGCCGGCGAAAAATCGCACGTTGAGCTTCAGTGGCAGACGGGGCCACTGCCTGCGCTCTCCAGTCTCGTTCACTGTTGCAGTCTCGGCGAAACCGTGTAGGCCGGAACATCGGAAAGCCGCATGCAATCGTGGATCGCATCATCCCGAGGCGGTCCCGGCGGCCGATTCGGGCCCTCCTCTGGCAGCCAGCTTCTTCAGTCCGTGTTGTTTTACCTTCTTGTAGAGGGTAGATCGACTGATTTGCAGCTCCTGCGCCGCTTTTCTCTTGTTCCACTGGCAGAGCCGCAGAGCGTGCAGCAAGTAGCGGCGCTCCGCCTGGCGCATGGCGGGCTCCAGGTTCAGGGAGCAGTCCGGCGGATCCTCGCCCGGCGCCGCGCGGCGGGCCTGATTCACCGACTCCGGCAGGTGTTCCCGGCGGATTACTCCGTCTTCGGCCAGCATCACGGCGTGCTGAACGGCGTTCTTCAGCTCCCGCACATTGCCGGGCCAGCTATGATGGACCAGGCTCTCCAGGGCATCGGGCATTATGCGGGGCGCGCGGCGTTCGTGCCGCCTGGAGAGCACGCACGCGAAGTGCCGGACCAGCAGGGGGATGTCGGCGCATCGGTCCCGCAGGGGCGGGAGCACCACCTTCACCGGGCTCAGCAGGCGCAGGGCCTCCCGACAGGCCGCCGGCGCGGCCGAATCGTCCCCCGACACGGTGTTGGCGACCACCAGCCTGAAGTTGGCCTCTATGGCCTGTTCCCCATCGGGACGCTCTGAGCCGCAGCCGCCGAGCACCCTGACCAGCTTCCCCTGCAGAGGCGTCGAGCACCGGGCCAGGTCGCTGAGCAGGAGCGTGCCGCCCTTCACCTCCTGCACGGCACCCCCGCCGGCGAACAGCTCGCGCTCCACCTGGGCGTCCGTCAGTGCGTTACAGTGGACCTCCACGAACGGCGCCAGGCGGCGCAGGGAACCGCCGTGCAGCTTCTCGGCCAGCAGCGTCTTGCCCGTCCCCATCTCACCTTCGATCAGAACCGCTGTGTCCGAGAGAGCAACCCTCGCCAGCGTCCTGCAGACGGTGAGCATCTGGTGATGCGCCGTGATGAAACCCCCGAACGGCAGGATTGGCCCACGGTCGCTTTGCGGAGAGGAAGGAGGACTGCGCCCGGCGGAAAGCGCGCGTCGGAGCGCACCCCGAAGGGAGGCGGTGTCGGAGGGGGAGGCCTTCACGTAGTCGTAGGCGCCCGCACGGACCGCACGGACGGCGTCGGGTATGGAACCCTCCGTGCCGACGACGATCACGGGTGTCCGCTCGGAGAGGGGGGGTGAGTTGAGGAGGCCCCGGTGCATCCCGGCGCCGAATGCGTCGACGCCCACGAGCACCACATCGAAGCTACCCCGTGCCAGGGCGTTCACCGCGGCCGGGAGGGAGTCCGCCACGTGGAGATCAGCACCCACGGCGGCGGCGGTACGTTGGAGCGTCTCGGGCGTGTGGGGGTCAGTGGTGATGAACAGTATTGCAGCAGAGACCATCCGTCTCACCGACCTGCAGGACCAGAGTGCAGCCGAGCGGGTACTTGATACCTGTGAGTCGCAAACTTCATGCCGTTGTCCTGACCTCGCCGGGGCGGCTTCTCCGACTGCTTCTGGCTCTTCGATGGGAGGCATTGGTGAGTCCTAAGGCTTGCGTGGTTCAAACGATGCGCCAAACGGCCCTGTGGCGTGCAGAGCCGCCTCTTGCATGGTCCGTTTCTGGCGGGCGTCGAGTTTGCCGACGGGTGTTGTGTTCCGTAAACACCCGGTGTTGGGCTTCGGCCAAAGGCCGAGAGGCCCCCCACGCCCCTATGCCGAGGAAGCTTGCATTCTGGGGGGAGTTCCAGTAAAACTTCCTTCCGGGTGGCAGGTCGGCTGGTCCGACAGGACTTCCAGTCTTGGGTACCGGGGAGTGCGCATAGCCTCCGCCAGTGGCCTATGGACACCTTCCGAGGCCGGCTCGGAGCCGGAGGCGTCACGGCTTCTGCAGTGTCCGGGCGCGAGGTCGGGGTTTATCCCATTGTGTGAGGCGAGGCAGCGATGCACCGACAGGGGATAACTCTGCGGGGGCTGGAGGTCCGGAGCGATGAGATCGACGTCCGCCCGGCTACCAGCCGAGAGGAACTCGAGCAGGCCTTCCGCCTCGTCTACTCCAGTTACCTGCAGCGGGGCTACATCGGACCCGACCCCAGCGGCGTCCGGCTCTCGGTCTTCAACGCGCTCCCCGGCACGGTTACGTTCGTGTCGGTCTTCGAGGAGCGCGTCATCGCGACGGTCACCGTGGTGCCCGACACCCCGATGGGGCTGCCCATGGACGAGATCTACCACCGGGAGGTACAGGAGCTGCGGGATGCCGGCCGCGAGCTGGCGGAAGTGACGATGTTGGCCGACCGGCGTCGGGAGCTGCAGCGCGCCTTGCCGATGCTCCTTCTGCTGATGAAATGCGTCTTCGACTACGCTACGCTCGTGCTCGAAGCCAATGATCTGTGCATCACGATCAATCCGCGCCACCAGACCTACTACGAGAGATACCTCCTGTTCAAGCCGCTGGGCGAGCTGAAACACTACCCCAGCGTCCGGAACAACCCGGCGCTGGCGAAGCGTCTGGATCTGGACCGCGTCCGGGAGGAGTGCGAGGGGAACCAGGAGCTGGTGGAGCACTTCTTCAGGAACAGGACGTCCCGCGACCTGCTGACCCGGCGGCATCAGATGACGCAGGAGGATCTCCGATACTTCCTTGTCGAACTGACGTCCACGCTTCGGAACGCCTCGCCGGAGGCCCGGCAGATGCTGCGAGAATGCTACCCGGCGTGTCCGTGGGACGAGTGGCTGGCCGAGGGGGAGAGCGCTTGCTGAACGGAACGGGGAAGCGGAGCCGCCGCGGCGCCGCGCAGCAATGGCACAGGGATTGCAACCACGTACGCTCTATATACCGCGTGCGGCGGCCGCCGTGCATTGCGCTGCCGATACGCCCCAGCGCCTCGCGCCGGGCGCCGGGGAGCGGGCCGGCGCGAACGAGAACAAGGGGAGAGGACACCATGTCCGCGAAGAAGTCACGGATCTTCACCAGAGCCCGCCTGCTGGGGGCGCTGTTAGTCCTGCTCGTGGTCGTCGGAGGCGCGGGCCTGCTCGTGGCTAAGCGGCTGCGCGGCGGCCGACACACGCTCTACCAGAAGGGCGTGCTCTACATGGGCACGGGCG
>JASFTU010000021.1:0-11257 GCA_050050635.1 Candidatus Brocadiaceae bacterium | reverse complement strand
TCTGATCCTGTGGTCGCTGCTGCCCTTCGCGAAGTACATCCCCGCCGATTGCGGGCGCGTGACTATGAAGACTCCAGCGCTGGACACGGGCACGGCGATGCTCAGGTTCTACGCATTCACCACCGAGAGGATGCCCGGCAACACGCCCTTCCTCCTGGAGGACGAGGGGATCGTGGAGGACGAGAACGGGAACGGTCGAGCCGACGCCGGGGAGGCGTTCTACGACGTGAATGGCAACGGCCAGTGGGACCGGGGGTGGTTGTGGAAGTACAGGCACCACGCGGACATCCTCCCGCGCGACGTCGATGCGTTGGGCCTGGAGCCCGTCCCGGAGCAGTAGCACCGGGGAGTGCGGCGACCGTGAGCACTCAGCTTCGGAGCGTCCTCTGTTCACCATCCCGAACGCCGTCACCGCGTTGCGCCTCGCCTTCCTTCCCCTGATTCTCTACCTCTCCTACGGCCAGACGACCTCCGCCCTGATGTGGGCCGCCGTCCTCTTCGCGCTCTGTGCCGCTGGCGACTGGCTCGATGGCTTCCTGGCACGGCGGCTGGACGCCAAGACGCGCCTTGGCACCTTCCTCGACCCGGCCGTGGACAAAGTCATGGTGCTCAGCGTACTGCTCGTCTTCGCCGACCGCGACATCGTGCCCCTCTGGCCGGTCCTCCTGCTGATGCTTCGGGAGTTCCTGGTCTCCGGCATGCGGCGCGCTCTTTCGGAGCGGGGAGACGTCGTCGGCGCCAATTGGATGGGGAAGGCCAAGTTCTGCGTCCAGGCGGCCTTTGTCGGGCTCATCTACCTCCAGCTCATCCTCGAGTCCATGGGCCGGAGCCTGCCGGGCGGGCGCCTCTTCCTTTACTGGTGCCTCGCCTTCGTCGTGGCTCTATCTTTCGGCTTCCTGCTGAACTTCGCGCGCTGGCATCGGAAGGAGCTGGCGCGGTCTGAGGGCAGCACCGGCGGCCCGCGAGAAGAGGCGTAGAGGGCGCGGCCCGCCCCCGCATCCCCGTCACTGCACGCCCCGCTGCAAGCTGGCCCAGAGCTTGACAGGATGGGCGATTGCCTTAGAATACGTGGAGGTGCGGATGTGGCGGAACAGGCAGACGCGCTAGGTTCAGGACCTAGTGGGCCTTATACGCCCATGAGGGTTCGAATCCCTCCATCCGCACCATTCCCCGCGGCCGGCCGTCCTCCGCTTCTGTGGGCACCCAACGCTGCCCCTCTGACCAAACCGCTTTACTGCACCGACGGAAGCGGCATCATGTTTAGCCATCCACTGCTGAGGGGCCGGCGGGGGGTGTTGCACTCACTGCGCCCGTGGCTCTGTTGGAGCACCCATCGCTCGCACACGGCATCTGGCAGCTCAGCGGGTGTCGTATACCTGCAGCGCCAGCTCGGGCTGACTCCTCGGAGCCGCACCGGCCTGACGGTGCCACAAGAATCGCAACACGGGGGAGAAGAGCTGGCCTTATGAGCTGTACTCCTGGCTCGCCGACCAGGTGCTGCATCCAGACCCGGGGACTGCATGGGGAGCCGGTCGCTCGGCATTGGCGCCTCTGGGGCTTACCGGAACGGCCCGACGGTACGTGGTTGGTCCCGTTCATTGGCCTGGTACGCGCGATGGAGCAAAACCTGGCTTGCCGCACCGCGTGCGATTCTCGCCATCTACCACTCACACGCCGCCCGGAGAGGGATGCTGAGGTCCGTCAACCTGAGGGACTTCTCAGCAGTCAGACGCTTGGTCCAGAATGCCGCGGGGCGAGTACCGCCGTGGATAGCTGTTTCATCCCCGCTCCTGCCCTATGCGAGTGCCCGTGCCCGCCCGTCCATCGGCAGAACCGCTGCTACTGGCACGGTGTTCCAGGCGCAGATTGACCCCATAAAGCCCGCCAAAGACGAGCGAACCCAGCAATGCCAGAAGCCCCGCCTGGAGCATCTGCAGCACCAGTGTCGCCGCTGCTCCCCCACCCATGATCGCAACCAGACTGAAAGCAACCAATGCAGCGGCAACGCAGAACGCTCCGATGGCTATGCCCCGCCAGAGCATCTCCTCGATGTTGCTCACGGCAGTACACCTCCTTCGGAGTCATATGGAGGGTCACCCGGGGCTGCCGGCTCGCCCGGGGGCGCGATCTCCCTGCAAGACACCCGGGAAGCAGCCAGACAGCCGCCTCAAGCGCCCAAAGGCGGCAACTCGCAACGCCTTTGGATCGACCGCCGAGAAGCGGCCCGGTCCAGCAGAATCCTATAAGGTGCGCAGGAAAGGGCGCGCCCATGTGGCTCGTCCCTCTCCGGGACAGAATCCTCCCGTCCGTTTAGTGCGCGTCGTACGCGGCAACGCTGCTTGACATAGGGCGCGGCAAGCGCGTAGCCAATCCGAGTCTTCCTTCACAAGCCCGCATTGGCTTGGCCCGAATGCATGGGAGCGAATTCTGGCGAAGGAGAGGCCGGCCCAGGCCGACTTGCTGTTCATCCTGGGCGCGGAGTGCCCTCCCAGCGGCCTGGCTATCGCGCGCCCTTCTTCCTCGATCCCACGTAGGATAGGACCGCCACCAGGACGGCCACGGCCAAAATCCCCCCGCCGAGCCACTGCTGCCATTTTTCCGGTGGCGGAGGTGGCCTCAGGCCAGCGATCGCGTCCCGGTCCAGGGCCGAGTCCGGGCCGATGGCCACCAGGATCTGTTCATACCCGATGGGAGCCCGGTAACGCACGAGACGTGTGCCGTCCTCGCGCACCGTCAGGACCTTCTTCGCCTCAACCTGCTGCCCGCCGACGGAGATGCTCTCATCCTTGGAAGCGACCTCTTGTCCCAGGCGGATGCCGTGGCCTTCCGAAGTCAGCCTGTGCCACAGAACCGCCTCGATCCCCGCGTCGTCCTCTTCCCACGGGACCGTGTAGGTGCTAGCTTCCTGGAAGAGAAGCACCGTCTTATGTCGCAGCGCCGAGTCGAGCTGGTCCAACCGGACGTCTTCTGGAGCAACGATAGCCAGACTCGTCTTGCCCCTCGCGCTGCTGAGCGAGAACGCGTACTTGCATTCATAGCCCGGCGGCACGTCGCGGTGGAAGTGCTGCTGAAGCTTCGCCCTCGCGGCGTCCGGATCCTCCGTGCTGCACCCCGTTACCGGTAGCAGCGCAAGCAGGAGGGCACACGCCAGGTGTCTCTGGATGCTCCGTTCGCTTCGCACCTCTTCGAGCCTGGAGCTTCGCTCAGCCCTGCTCACGCACATGCCCTCGCGGTTTGTCGGGTCGGAGCGCTCCTCGTTACCATCGTCACTGGAGGGAGGCCTGACGGGCGCATTCGCCGCAGGAAATGGTGCACACTCCTCGCGCCCCAGTCCCGCCGTGGGGCGACGGCCATTTCTACGCCGCCCGACATCCCGTACCCATCCGCAGCGAC
Organism: Candidatus Brocadiaceae bacterium; assembly: GCA_050050635.1. Taxonomy (GTDB): domain Bacteria; phylum Planctomycetota; class Brocadiia; order SM23-32; family SM23-32; genus JASFTU01. The sequence goes on along the minus strand of JASFTU010000021.1, from coordinate 7,864 downwards.
GCCCGATTCTACCGGGCGGGCTGCTGCCAGGCAAATCACGGCATGGGCACCGGGCCTGCGGAGCGGGTCTGTGGTGTGAAGAACAGTGTGCAGATTGCCTGCGCAAGGCCCCGATGGAGCGGCGGGAGGCATCCTCTGCCGCTGACAGCACAGGGGAAACGCTATGTGCGGCCTAACTGACGGCTGCCCTGTTCGGGGCGTCTCGCCGAGAACCGTGGCGCCGAAGCCCTCCGGACCCCTTGCAGGATGGGTTCGGCACTACTGGTCCTGCGGGTGCTTTGAAACAACGCCAGCCCTGAAGTAGACTTCGCCCCCGACGGCAGAGGTGACCGGCAAGACCTGGGAGGGGCTTCGGTGAGTCTCAGAGCGCACCGCCCACGGGCGCACGCATCGGGGCCCGACGTCTCACGCAGCCGGAGCGAGGCGATGGGAGAAGCCGCCGGTGGAGCTGAAGCTCTCCCCAGCGCCAAGTCGCCCACGCGGGGGGAGCCCCCGCGGCGCCTGCTGGGCGAGGACCGGCCCTGGCGGGCCTGCCTGCTGCTGGCGGGGCTGGTGATTGCGTGCTACGTGTCCCTTCACAACGGACAGTGGATTCCCTCCGGTTCGGATGATGCCTAGTACCTGACGGTGGCCCGCAACCTTCTCACCGGGGAGGGCTACACCTGGCAGGGCCTGCCGGCGGTCCTCGCGCCGCCCGGCTGGCCGCTCTTCCTGGCGGGAGCGCTTCTGATATCGCCCTCTTTCCTTTTCCTCAACTCGGTGTTGGTGGCGCTGTGTGCCGGTGCCGCGGCACTGTGGTTCTGGATACTGCAGCGTCTTTGCTCGGTGCGCCGCGCGTTTGCCGTGGCAGGGATTTCGGCGCTGTTGTTCGAGTGGCACCGCGCGGCACAGAGCCATTACACGGAGGCGTTGTTCTTCTTTCTGTTCGCGGCGGCCCTGTTGCTGGCCCTCCAGATCGGCGAAGGTCGGTGCACCTGGTGGCGGCTTCCCCTTCTGCTGCTCACGGGGGTGCTGCTGGTAAGCGTTCGCTACGCCGGCGTCCTCGCCGCCCCGCTGCTGGCGGCGGGCTTGCTGCATCGCAAGGCGCCCGACCGCCGCCGGGTCGTGCTGGCCCTCCTGGTGGCGGGTGTCATGGCCGGGGCGTTCTTCGGGATCCGTCGGGGTTCGGCGGCCTCGGCCCGGCGGCGTATGCTCCAGATCGAGGGCGCCGACCTGCGCGAGGAGGCCGAGGCCCTTCTCGACACTCAGGACGAGCTCTTGCAGGTCTACGTGGCACGCGGCCCCGTGTCGCGTCTGAGGGCGACGGCGCTGGCCGACCGCTGGGTCGCCCGGTTGTTTTGGCCGCCTGCAGCACTCCGGACGGTATCGACCTCGGTCGCCGTGCTGGTGGGAGTTGTTGGCTGGTCATTGGTGTTGCTCTACCTGTTCCACTCGGCTGCAGGTGCGCTGAGATGCGAGTGGCTCTGGGGCGCAGTGTTTCTGTACGCGGTTCCGCTCATATCGGCCTCCTTCCGCCCCGTGCCCCGCTATCTGGCGCCGGTCGCTCCGCTGCTGCTCCTGGGGGTCTGGCAGGCCCTGGACGGGCTGAGCTCGAGAGCGCCACGGCCCGGCCTGAGCAACCTGAAGAAGGTGGCCGTCGTCACGTTCCTGGCGGCAGTTCTCCTCTGCAACGGCGCGATCCTGGCGGTGGGTGCCTGGGCGGTGCATCGTCCCGACTTCGCCGGCACGTACTTCGCCGGGGAGTACGGTGAACTGGTGGCCGTGAGTCGCTATCTGCGCGCAAGCGGCGCAGCGGACGGCGACGTGGCCGCGTGCGTCGACTACAGCGACCCGGTGCGGACAGGCGAGACGACGTGGGCCCGGCGCATCGTCGTCTTCCTGACGGGACTGTGGTTGCGCCCCCTGGAAGCGCCGCCGCCGGGCACACCTGCCCGGGAAGGGGAGATTCTGGAGGCGGCCCGCGAAACGGACGTTCGCTTCGTTCTGACCGCCGCGGAGAACCGCCCATCCCGCATCTGGCACGTCACCGTGTCCCCTTCCGGCGACCGAGACGCCGCGCGCTCCGGTCAGGGCTCCCCAAGTTTCCACATCCTGTGGAAGCTCGAGGAGCACGGAGCGGTCCGCGTGCCACTGCACGGGGGCGGTGCGGGCGTGTGGCAGGTGCCGGGGCTGTAGCCCGGCGGGGGGACTCCCCCACCGTCGCCCGGCTCTCCTTGCCCACGGGGGTTCGGCGTGCTATAAGTGACAAAGGGCACGGGGGCGCTACTCTGCGCAACGATCGGGGGCCGTTGTGTGCGCCCGGCTGTCCGAGGGGACTGGCTGCGGCGTCGGATGATCCTGTAGCGCGCAGCGAATCCAACCTGCTCGTCCGGAATCGGGAGGTCACGCCGTGAACAAAGCGGAGCTGATGGAGGTGTACTACCGGTTGCGGCTCGCCCGGACCTTCGAGACGCGGGTCGCGGAGCAGTACAGCAGGGGCAACATCGGGGGCTTCTGTCACCTCTACAGCGGCGAGGAGGCCGTCGCGGTCGGCGCCATGTGGCATCTCCGGGAGGATGACTACGTCATCGGCTCCTACCGCGACCATGCCTACTACCTGATCCGCGGGGGGGACCCGAAGAAACTGATGGCGGAGCTGTTCGGGCACGAGGAAGGCTGCTGCAAGGGCAAGGGCGGCTCGATGCACCTGTTCGACCGGGACATCAACTTCCTGGGCGGCTACGCCATCGTGGCGGGAATGTGTCCCATCGCCGTCGGCCTGGGCTACACCATCAAGATGCGGGAGGAGGACCGCGTGGTGCTCTGCTTCTTCGGGGACGGCGCCACCAACCAGGGCGTCTACCACGAGGCCCTCAACATGGCCAGCCTCTATGAGCTGCCCGTCGTCTGGGTGTGCGAGAACAACCGCTACGCGATCGGCACCAGCGTTCCCCGCTCCAGCTCCAGCGAGAGCCTGTCGCGCAAGGCGCAGGCCTACAACATGCCGACCTACAACGCCGACGGAATGGACTTCTTCAAGATGCAATCGGTCACCGAACGTGCCATCGCCGACGCCCGGGCGGGAAAGGGTCCTTCCTTCATCGAGGCCAGTTGCTACCGCTACCGGGGCCACTCCATGTCGGATCCTGCGACCTACCGGTCGAAGGAGGAAGTGGAGCACTGGAAGAAGCGGGATCCGATCCCGCGCATCAAGGCCGCCATCAAGCACGACTTCCAGGTGGCCGACGAGGAGTTCGAGGAGGTGGACCGGCGCGTGGAGAAGGAAGTCGAGGAAGCGATAGAGTTTGCCCGAGGGGGCGGCGAACTGCCGGTCGAGCGGCTCTACGAAGACCTGTACGTCGGCTGACCTGAACCCCGGCCGACAGACACCCCAACCCGAGGCGTAGATGGCCACCATAACTTACCGCGAAGCGCTCAACCGGGCCCTGTTCGAGGAGATGGGACGGGACGAGTCGGTCATCGTGCTCGGAGAAGACGTCGCCGAGTACGGGGGCTCGTTCAAGGTCACCCATGGGTTGCTGGAGGAGTTCGGCTCCGGACGCGTGATCGACACGCCGATCTCAGAGGCCGCCATCGTCGGCATGGCGACCGGAGCCGCCATGGGCGGCCTGCGACCCGTGCCGGAGTTGATGACCGTCAACTTCGCCTACCTGGCCCTGGACCAGATCTGCAACCACCTGGCCCTGATGCGCTACATGTTCGGCGGCCAGGTCACATTGCCGGTCACCATCCGGATGCCAGGTGGCGGAGGGCACCAGCTCGGCAGTCAGCATTCCCATAGCCTGGAGGCCCTCTTCGTGCACACGCCCGGGCTCATCGTGCTTTACCCCTCCACCCCGGCGGACGCCCGGGCACTGCTCAAGGCTGCCATACGGGACGACAACCCGGTCATCTTCCTCGAGCACGAAGGGCTCTACAACACGGAAGGGGAGGTCCCGGGCACAACGGAGCCCGGCCGCATCGGGCGCGCCAGGACGGCACGCGAGGGAACGGACGTGACGCTCGTGAGCTACGGCGCCATGACCTACGTGGCGCTGGAGGCGGCGGAGGAGCTGGCCGAGGAAGGTTACGAGGCGGAGGTGCTCGATCTGCTGACGCTCCGTCCCTGGGACAAAGACGCCCTCACGGGTTCGGTCGCAAACACGCATCGCGTCGTGGTGGTTGAGGAGTGCCCGCCGGCGTGCGGGATCGGGGCCGAGGTGGCAGCCAACATCTACGAGCTGGCCTTCGACGAGCTGGACGCCCCGGTGGAGCGGGTGTCGGGGGCCGACGTGCACCTGCCCTACGCGAAACAGCTCGAACAGGCATGCATCCCGCATCCGCCCGACGTGGTGGAGGCCGCGTTGCGCGCCCTGCGCTGAGAGTAAGCCGGAAAGGAGCGGACCGTGTACGAGATCACCATGCCGAAGCTATCCGACAGCATGGAAGTCGGGAAGATCATCGAATGGAAGGTCAAAGAGGGGCAGCAGGTCCAGGAGGGGGATGTCCTGGCCGAGGTGGAGTCCGACAAGGCCATCATGGAACTGGAGTGCTTCCGAGATGGCACGATGAAGAAGATCGTCCACGGCAACGACGAGGAAGTGCCCGTGGGCGAAATCATCGGCTTCATCGCTACCGAGCCGGGCGAACTCGAGGAGGCCGCTCCGACGGAGGAGCCCGTGCCGGAAAGGCCCGCCAAAACCGAGCTCGCACCGGAGCCCGAGCAACCCGAAGAGGAGCCCGCGGAGGCGGAAGCCGCCGAGACACCCGGGGCCGAACAGCCCCCGGAGGAAGAAGCGGAAGAACCGGAGCCGGCGGAAGGCGAACGCGCGGCCATCTCGCCGTACGCTCGCAGGCTGGCCGAGGAGAAAGGACTGGATTACCGGGCCATAGAAGGCACGGGCCCCGAAGGCCGCATAGTCGCACGGGACGTCCAGGTGGCCGCTGAGCGGGGAGGGACCACGGTCCGCGCCCGGGAGCAGGTGGGTCCGACCCCTGCGGGCCCGATAAACGCCGAGCCCCTCGCCGCGGCTTTGGCTGTGCACTACGGGATTGACCTATCCAGCGTCCCCGGTTCGGGCCGTGAGGGCCTCGTCACCGTGGAGGACGTCGTCGCCGCCCGGTCGGACGAAGTTCGCCGGGAGGCCCCTCCCCTGCCCGACGAGGAGATGCCCCAACTGGAGGTCTCCGAGCAGGAGGCCGACATCGAGGAAGCGTCCTTCCGTATGAAGACACAGGCCCGGCGGGTGATCGGGTCCCAGCACGCCATCCCCCACTTCTACGTCACGCGCGGGGTGGATGTGACCGCCCTTCTGGCCCGGAAAGACGAGCTGAAATCCGAGTTCGGCGCGAGCCTTACGCATCTGATCATGCTGGCTTGCGTCAGGGCTCTCGGCGAGCACCCGGAGGTCAACCGGAGCTACGACCGGGGACGTGTGATCGCCTGGAAGGGCATCCACCTCGGCCTGGCCGTGGACACCGATCAGGGCCTCACGGTGGCCGTTCTGCGCGACGCTCAGGAGTTCGGCTTAATGGACCTCGTTGAGCGAACGGCGGAGCTGGTCGAGCGGGCGCGGGCCGGTAAGCTCTCGGCCGAAGAGCGGCAGCATGCGACCTTCACCATCACCAACCTCGGCATGTTCGACGTGGAGCACTTCGAACCCATCATCAACCCGCCCTCGTCGATAACTCTGGCCGTCTCCACCGCTCTGCCGGCCGCCGTGGTTCGCGACGAAGCCCTGGCCGTCGGACGCGTGATGAAACTGACCGCCGCCTGCGACCACCGCATCATCGACGGGGCGACCGCGGCGCGCTTTCTGCAGGATCTCCGCGCGCTGCTGCAGGATCCGGAGGGTCTCCTGGAGGGGGCGTGACTCCGGGCCGCCCGTCGAAGTCCTGGAACTGCCCGCCGCGCATCGCCGACCACTACATGTCGGAGACGCTGGAAGTGCTGGTCCAGATGGCCGCGAGTTCCAGCCAGGACGCCGTCCTCACCGGCTGAGCTCCTCGGCGCTGGCCGACTCACCACCTTCGCCGCCTGCCACCAGCTCAACCACGCCCACGGCCCCGGCTCCCGCCCCGTGCATCTCCTGGAGGCAGTGTACGTCGAACTCCCCCGCGCGGAGCGCCTTGATGGCTTCGGCGGCGGCGCGCGCGGCCGCCACGGTCGTGGTGAGGGGTATCCCGAAGCGCACGGCAGTCGCGCGGATCATGATCTCGTCGCGGCGCGGCACGGGGCCGCTTGGCGTGTTGATGAGGAGCTGAATCTCATCGCTCTTCATCAGATCCAACAGGTTCGGCCTCAGCCCCTCCGCCAGTTTGGGCACCACCCGAGCCTCGACGCCGGCGGAGACCAGCCGCCGCGCGGTGCCGGAGGTCGCCAGGATGCCAAAGCCCTCCGCGTGGAGTGCCTGGGCCACCGGGACGATCCGCTCCTTGTCGGCGTCCTTGACGCTGACGAACACATTGCCGGACAGCGGCAGGGGCTGTCCTGCCTCGATCTGGGATTTGGCGAAGGCGAGGCCGAAGCTCCGGTCAACTCCCATCACCTCCCCGGTGGACTTCATCTCCGGACCCAGGACGGGGTCCACACCGGGGAACCGGTCGAAGGGCAGCACGGACTCCTTTACCGAGTAGAAGCGCGGCTCCGGGTCGGAGGTGAGCCCCAGTTCCTCCAGGGTCCGGCCGGCCATGACCTGGGTGGCCACCGTTGCCAGCGGAACGCCGGTCGCCTTTGAGACGAAGGGGATGGTGCGCGAGGCGCGTGGATTGACCTCCAGCACGTACACCTCGCCGCCCTTGACCGCGTACTGGACGTTCATCAGGCCCACCACGCCCAGCTCCAGGGCCAGGCGGCGCGTCTGATCCCTGATCGTCGCGACCGTGGCCTGGGGCAGCGAATGCGGAGGGAGCACCATCGCGCTGTCACCCGAATGCACCCCGGCCTCTTCGATGTGCTCCATCACCCCCCCGACGACCACCATCGTCCCATCGGCGACCGCGTCCACGTCCACCTCGACGGCATCGTCCAGGAACTTGTCGATCAGTATGGGCCGGCCCGGCGCTGCCTCCATGGCCTCCGCGACCACCTGCTCCATCTCGCCCTCGCCCCAAGCGATTACCATGGCCCTGCCGCCGAGCACGTAGGAGGGACGCACGAGCACCGGATAGCCCAGCTTTGCCGCGATCTCGCACGCCTCTTCGTATGAAAGCGCTGTGTCGCTGGGGGGCTGCTGCAGCCCGAGCTTCTCCAGCAGCCGCCGGCATCGCTTGCGGTCTTCGGCACGGTCGATCGCGGAGGCAGGTGTTCCCAGCACGCGCACGCCGGCCTCCATCAGCGGGCCGGAGAGGTTCAGCGGCGTCTGCCCGCCAAGCTGCACGATCACGCCTTCCGGCTGCTCCGTCTCGACGATGTTGAGGATGTCCTCCAGCGTCAGCGGCTCGAAGTAGAGACGGTTGGCGATGTCGTAGTCGGTTGAGACCGTCTCGGGGTTGGAGTTGGCCATGATGGCGTCGTAACCCATGTCGCGCAGTGCGAGAGCGGCGTGCACGCAGCAGTAGTCGAACTCGATGCCCTGCCCGATTCGGTTCGGCCCGCCCCCGATGATCAGCACCTTCGGTCGCTCCGACGGTCGGCTCTCATCTTCCCGCTCGTAGGTGGAGTAGTAGTACGGGGTGTATGCCTCGAACTCGGCCGCGCAGGTGTCCACGAGTTTATAGACGGCCTCGATGCCTTCCTCCGCCCGGCGGCGCCGCACCTCGAGCTCCTCCAGCCCGGCCAGATCGGCAATCTGGGCGTCGGAGAAGCCCCACCGCTTCGCTCGCCACAGCAGGTCACCCCCGATCCCATCCTTCCCACCGGCGCTCTCCAGCTCCCGCTCCATCT
>JASFTU010000020.1:0-11476 GCA_050050635.1 Candidatus Brocadiaceae bacterium | reverse complement strand
CTCGCGCAGCGTGAAGGCTCCGCAACGGAGCTCGAAGACCGGTCTGAGTAAGGTCAGCGGATTCAGCCGTCGATGGTTGTCGTCTTCGAAGACCACGATCTTCATGATGCCTCCACGAACAGCGGCCGCCGCGGATCAGCAGGAGATGGCGCCGGGCGCCAGGGGCGAGCCGTCTCCAGCCGGGGCTGCAGGCCGGGGCGAGAGAGGCGGCCGAGGTCGCAATGCCGCTGACGCACAAGGAGCCGACGGACAGGCCGAACCTGCCGCCGGCTCTCGCATGTGTTCCAGACCGAAACCTGGCGCCGGCGCGTCTCAGTACTTGTAGGGCGGGAAGCTGTCGTCGTAGATGATGCTCGGCTCGTCGAACCCGAGCACCCAGTCCACTTCGTCCGGTATGCGGCCCAGGTCCTGCCTCGCCACGCTGACGCGCCGCTGCGTTCTTTCAGGCGTGAATGCGTTGCACCCCATTGAGACGACGAGACCGACTACGGCGAGAAGGCACAAGAGCACACTGAGGCTCCGCTTCCTCATCAGCTTGTTCTCCCTCTAAAGGGCGCGCCTATCCTCCCAGGTTTCCCTAAAATATAGTGAGTGGCCCCGGGCATGTCAACCGAAAAAGCCCCTGCCCGGGTCCGGGCTGTGCGGTCTGAGAGCCCCGTGGGGCGCGTTCAGGGCTTTTGGTCTTGACTGCCGTGGGGGAGCAGTTAAAATGCCGCTGGCAGGTCTCAGGAGTTTACTCGGAGGGCACGACCATCCATGGCAGAGCAGGGGACGATCGGCGTGATAGGCGGCAGTGGGCTCTACGCAATGGACGCCCTGGAGGTCGTGGACGAGGTCGCGGTCTCCACTCCCTTCGGCGACCCCTCCGACAGGTACGTCCTGGGGGAACTGGCCGGCCGTCGGGTGGCATTCCTCCCCCGTCACGGGCGCAGACACAGCCTTCTGCCCGGTGAGCTGAACTTCCGGGCGAACATCTACGGTTTCAAAAAGCTGGGAGTGGACCGCCTGGTGTCGGTCTCGGCCGTTGGAAGCATGAAGGAGGAAATCGCACCGCTGCACATAGTGCTGCCGGACCAGTTCATCGATCGCACGCGCGGGCGGGTCGAGACCTTCTTCGGTGAGGGAGCCGTCGCTCACGTGTCTCTGGCGGACCCCGTCTGCCCCGAGCTGCACGAGGCGTTGCGTGAGGCGGCCGCTTCCTGTGAGGCAACCGTATGGCCGGACGGCACGTACGTCTGCATAGAGGGCCCGACCTTCTCAACCCGAGCCGAGTCATACCTCTACCGATCCTGGGGCGTGAGCGTGATCGGGATGACCAACCTGCCGGAGGCCAAGCTTGCCCGCGAGGCGGAGATGTGCTACGCTACGATCGCTCTGGTGACGGACTACGACTGCTGGCACGAGACCGAGGAGGCGGTCTCCGGCGAGATGGTCCTGCAGCGGCTGATGCAGAACGTGGAGACGGCTCAGGGGATAGTCGGCGCACTGATGTCTGTCCTGCCCGCTGAGCGTTCCTGCGGATGCGGCGACGCGCTCCGGAAGGCGCTGGTGACACCGCCCTCGCAGATACCTGCCGGAACGAAAGATGAACTGGACATAATCCTCGGTAAGTATGTAGAATAGTTGGGAATGTCACGCCCCTGCGTCGTGCGGGAGACAGAGCCAATGGCAGACGAAATCGTCATCAAGTGTCAGAAATGCGGGAAGAAGCTGGTCACCGACAGGGAGTACATGGGGCAGAAGGGCCGCTGCCCGAACTGCGGAGCAGTCATCCGTCTGCAGCGTGGGGGAGAAGCCAAAGCGGACGGCAGTGAGCAGCAGGTCGTTGCGGTGGACGAGATCGAGACCGGCAAAGACGCACTGCTGCGCGTGATGAAACAGAACGACGTCGCCGTGGTCAGGTTCGCCACTTCACGCATACTGGACCAGTCCAACGTGCAGCAGCTCGGCGAGGAGCTGGACGCCCTGATCGAAGAGCATGAGTTCAGCAAGATCGTCGTCAACTTCGAGAACGTCAGCTATATGAGCAGCGCGGTCATGGGCAAGCTGGTCAGCCTGCTGAAGAAGGTCAAGAGCGCAGGGGGCGAGCTGAAGTTGTGCAATATCGAAGAGAGCATCTATGAGATCTTCGAGATCATGCGTTTCGACAGGATGTTCGACATCTATGACAGCGAGGACGAGGCCGTAATCGAACTGATGGGCTGAACCCATGGCCCCCCACCGCCCGACGGGTGAGAAGCAGTCCTTTACCACCTTTGGCTGGCAGGGCATCAACCTCACCGTACTCTCCGAATGGACCCTTGTGTCCACCCGCGGCGACCGCCGGGCGGGCTACGTGCGTCTGGATGACGAACGCCGGGCGCGTCTGGAGCTGCGGTGGGAGAAGACGGACCGGCTCACGCCGCCTTCCCGCGGGGTGGACAGGTACCTGGACAAGCTGCAGAAGAGCGCCAGGAAGGAGGGGACCGATCTGTCCGTCCAGCGGAACCTGCGCCTGGCCCGTCCACCCGGCAAGGACGTGGAGTGCTACCGCTGGGTCGGCGAGCAGCAGGCGGTGGCCATGCTCAGCCGGTGCGAGGACTGCAATCGCACGCTTCACATCCACCTCCTGGGCGAGCCCGACGAGCAGCTCAAGAGCCTGGCCCGGACCGTCTTCTCGTCGGTCCAGGACCACCCGGACGACGGCGTTGAGTTGTGGCGCTTCTTCGACGTCGAGTTCGAGAGCCCTGTCCACCTCCCCCTGAAGCGGCAGAGCCTGAAGGTGGGCTGCATCCGTATGTGCTTCGCCACGCGTGCCGCGCGGCTGGAGTTCGTACGGGTCAGCCTGGCCGAGGTGCTGCTGGCGGACAGGGCCCTGGAGGAATGGTTCAGGGAGTTCTACGCGAAGTTCCTCAAGTGGCGCACTTACTCGCTGGAGGCCGATCAGGTCAAAGGCCACCCCGGACTCCGCGTGGAGGGCCGGGTCCCATTGGTGCTCAACCCGCTGCGGGTGCTGGGCAGGGACAGACAGATGCGCGCCGCATGCTGGCACTGCGAACAGACCAACCGCCTGATGATCTGCTCCTTCGAGGGACTGCAGCGGGAGGCGGGCGTCTTCCAGGACGCGCTGGCCAGTTCCGTCTGCTGCCGGGGGGCGTGAGAGATGGGCCTGTTCGGTCGGAAGAAGCGCGACCTCCCCGAACTCAGCCGTGAGGAATCGCTCAGCGCGAAGCCCGTCCTGAACCGGCTCGTGAAGGTCGAAAGAGACGGTAAAGGCAACGTCATCCTGCACATACCGCGTCGCGACACGGCCCTGGTGAGGTTCGTCTCGCGCGTGTTCAAGATGAGCCCGTACAGCCGGCTTACACTTGACGCACTCGGCACGTTCGTCATAGAACTCTGCGATGGCGACCATACGGTACGCCAGATAGTTGATAAGTTGTCGGAAAACTATAAACTAAACAAGCGGGAAGCGGAGCTCTCCACGAGCGAGTTCCTGCGGACCCTTGCGCGGCGCTCCATCGTTGCGCTGGTCATAGAGGAACAGGGCGCCTGAGGGCGCACCGCCGCCTTTTCTGTGCGGAGGCACCCGGTGACAGGCTCGGATCACGTGCCCACCCCGTCGCGGCGGAAGATCGGCCGCCAGATCGTACTGCCCTTCAGCAAGGCCTTCGAGATAGCCTGGAAGGGCATCAGGATCCGCCTGTGGCGTTCGCTCATCACCATGAGCGGCATCGTGCTGGCCATTGCTTTTCTCACTTCCGTCTGGACCTCCGGTGCCTTCACCGAGGGCCTGCGCCGCGTGGAGGGCACCCATGAGCTGTATCCCCTCGTCCGGGGCGTGCTGGAGGCCGAAGCCGTGGCCAGCGGCGGCGTGGCCGTCGACTGCGTGGTCATCCAAGGCCAGCAGGAAGAGGTCGAAGGGGCCATCACGGTGGCATCGAGCATCCGGGACAGCCTGGATGCGATGAGCGCGTTCAGGGCGCAGCTCGTCCCGCCGGAGCCAAAGGCTTTGGCTGCCTTCCTGACGGCAGATGAGGGTGTTCGGCCGGATGCGGTCATTGCGGTCGGCGCGCCGCCGGGGCTGCAGGAGGAGGCCACTGTCGGGGCGCTGAGGCAGTTCCTGCGGGAGGGCGGCTTCCTGCTGCTCTACGGCGCGACCGGGCTGAGTGACCTGGATCCGGACAGCGCGCTGGCCGAGCTTCTGCCCGCAGTGCCCGGCGAGGAGACCTTCGTCCTGGAGGCGGAGGCCGTAACGGAGGCGCAACCGCTGGGGGCAGCCTGGCGGGCACTGCCGCCCACGACCGTGCTGACTGCTTCCGGCCGGCCGGGCGGGGAGGCGCTGGCGTCCGCGGGGGACAGGGGAGTGGTCTGGAGCAGACCGATCGGGAAGGGCACGGTGGTCTGGTATCCCGTGGCCGGGCAATCGGCCGTCGACCCGGACCACGTGTCCTGGTTCGTCCGCGCGCGGCCCGTCAGCGTCCGGGAGGGCGCCGACAAGCGCTCCAGTCTCGGCGTCCGACTCATCGCCTACGGCTGCAGGGAGCAGTTCGCCGGCGGGGATTCCGATGTGCGCGGCATGTGGTTGGTCAGCCTCAGCCTGATGGTCTGTGTGGTGGGCATCACCAACGCCATGCTGATGAGCGTGACCGAGAGGTTCCGAGAGATCGGCACGATGAAGTGCCTCGGCGCGCTGGACAAGTTCATCGTGAAGCTGTTTATCATCGAGTCGTCCCTCCAGGGAGTGGTGGGCTCAGTGGCGGGAGCGCTGATCGGGTTCACGCTCGCATTCCTGCGGGCTTTGCTCACCTTCCATGTGAGGGACCCCGAGACGGGCCGAGGGTACTGGCTGACCCTCAGGTTTTTCCCCACTGTGGCGCTGCTGCAGTGGATCGGCGTCGCGCTTGTCACGGGCATCATCCTGACGGTCGTCGCGGCCATATATCCGGCCATCCGCGCGGCCCGGATGGAACCGGTCCAGGCCATGCGTGCCGAAGCCTGATAGCAGAAGGAGGCGAGACAATTGTCTGAGCTGGCAACAGAGGCATACGAAACGGCGGAAGAAGGGGAGCAGCCCGTCGTCGTCCGCACAAAGGACGTCCGCAAGGTCTACCACATGGGCAAGGTGGAAGTTCACGCCCTCAAGGGCATCTCTCTGGAGATAAACGGCGGCGAGTATATCAGCATCATGGGCCCGAGCGGCAGCGGGAAGACGACGCTGTTCAACATGATCGGTGCTCTGGACAAGCCCACCGAGGGCCAGGTGTATATCGACGAGGTGGACGTGGCGCAGCTGGACGCCTATGAGCTGGCCTGGCTGCGTTGCCGCAAGGTGGGCTACATTTTCCAGACGTTCAACCTGATCGGCGTCATGTCCGCACTGGAGAACGTGACGCTGCCGATGACGTTCGCCGGCCTCACTACCGACGAAGCCCGCGACAAGGGCATGGATCTGCTCGACCAGGTCGGCCTGGCCGAGCGCTACGACCACAAACCGTTCGAGCTGTCCGGCGGCCAGCAGCAGCGCGTCGCCATTGCTCGAGCCATGGCCAACACGCCGAGCATCATCCTGGCGGATGAGCCAACCGGCAACCTGGATCTTGCCACCGGCAAGGAGATCATCCAGCTGCTGGGCGAGATGAACAAGAAGCAGGGCGTGACCATCATCACCGCCACACACGACATAAAGATGCTCAGCGCGTCCGACCGCATCGTGTGGATCCGCGACGGCACGCTGGCCAAGATCGAGCGCCGGGAAGACCTGGACATCGAGGTCGGCTCCGTCGGCGGCGACGCCGAAGGCGGCGTGGAAGCTTCCCTCAGGGGCCGAGCGCCCGACATGGAAGGGGCAGAGGAGACGGAGTAGCCCCGCCACGGGCGCGCCGCTCAGAACAGCTGCAGCACTTCCGCCCCCGGGTAGTAATGCATCAGGATGGCCTGCCAGTCCATACCCTCCCTGGCCAGTCCGTACGCTCCCCACTGGCACAGACCCACCCCGTGGCCGAATCCCCGGCCTTCGAAGAGGAAGCCGTCCTCCGTTGATTTCACGGTGAAGCGCGCGCTCTTGACCTGTTTGCTCCCCACCGCCAGCCGGAAGCTGTTTGCATCCATGCGCACCTGCCCGTTGATGACCACGAACCGGGCGTAGCCTTCCGGGCCCTTCTCTACGGGCTGAATGGAGCGGACGGTCTTGACGGCCGGGTTGCCCAGGCCCTGCGCGAGGCGGGCTGCCGGCATCACTGCGCGCCACCGGTAGACCGGGCTGCCCCGACACCATTCGCAGGGCACGCCCGAGAGGGGCGGAAGGGGTTCCTCGTCGAAGACCCTCTCGGCGGCCACTGTGTGTCCGCCGCACGTGCTGTGGAAGTAGGCAGAGAACAGGGCGCCGTTGTAGGTCAGGACGATGCCTTCGGTCAGACGGACGGCCAGGTCGGTGGACCGGTTCTCTGCCTCCACGCCCTTGTAGGCCATGTCCAGCGGGCCCAGGTATCCCTTGACCCGTTCGGTATAGAGCATATAGGTGCGCGCCGCGACGGCCTGAGCCATGAGGGCGTTCATAGGCCAGTCAACGTACATCTCGCTGCCGACGACGCTTCTCAGGTAGGCCTCCGGTGCAACGAGGTTGAAGGCCATGAGCTGCTCGTCCCCCGCCCGGACCAGCAACGTGCCCCGGTAACGCCGCTCGCCGACCTCGACCAGTTCCTTCACCGGGTGCAGCTCGGCCGCTTCGACGCCCAGTGGCCTTCCGTTGACGATGAGAGTCTCCTCTCCTTGCTGGACCTGCCACGGCCCGGTCCCGCTGGCCACGACGCGCCGGAGGCCATTCTCCTCGGCCAGCCACGTCCCCCCGGCCGGAGAGTCCACCGCCATCTCCGGCCCCCGCCAGATGAGCACCTTCACCACCTCGGGCTGCGCGATCGCTTCGGGCACGGGGGGCAGCGGCGGCACCTCCGGCATCGGCCGACGCGAAGGGCAGCACGACAGCATCAGCAGAGCGCCGCCCCCGACCAGCGCTGCCAGAGCCAGCGCGATGCACAGACGCTGGCCCGGCGTCATGCGCCGGCTTTCCTCTTCGGGCGTTTCTGTCTCGAGGGGTTCCGGTCTCATCGGGGAGGGCACTCCTGCATGGGTCCCGGACCGCGGTAGAGGTGTCGCGAAGTATCTCGGTACCTCTCTGATTCGCTGAAGATGCAGCCGCAGTAGCTCTGCATGTACAGGTTGAGGGAACGGGCCCGCTCATGGCCCGACTGCGCCACGGGGCGCCAATCCCTGTAGAGGAACTCCACGCCGCTCTCGGCGGCACAGGTCTCGCCCAGCGAACGCACCAGGGAATGCTTCTGCTGTTCGCTGCCGAGCAGCGTGGTCGTGATCGCGTCGAAGCCACGCTCCGCTGCCTCCCGCGCAGTGCGCTCCAGGCGCATACGGTAACAGTCGCGGCATCGGTCGCCCTCCCGCCACCGGACGGCCTGCAGGAAGTCCATCAGCCCGTACTCTTCCACGTACAGGACGGGGATGGGCATGCGCTCCTGGAGCACCTTCTCCGCCTTCAGTCGGCGCCGGAACTCGATGAGGGGATGGATGTTCGGGTTGTAGAAGAGCCCCGTCACGGAGTGTCCCTCGGAGCGGAGGGCATCCCAGGGCTCGATGGTGCAGGGGGCGCAGCAGAGGTGAAGTAGAACTCTCATCGCGGCTTCAGCCAGAGCGGGGTAAGTTCGGCTCAGAACAGGCCGGCCTGTTCCTTCTCTTCGTCGTCGAGATGATCGCGCACCGCCTCCAGGCCGCGCGCCGTCAGGACGCGGCCCCGCGCCGTCCTCTCCAGCAGGCCTTGGCGGATCAGGAACGGCTCGTAGACGTCCTGGATGGTGTCCTCCTGCTCGCCCACAACGGCCGCTATGGTCTTCAGCCCGGCCGGGCGCTGCGCGTTCCTGGCGAGCACGAGCAGGATCTTGCGGTCCAGTTCGGAGAGCCCCATCTCGTCCACACCCAGCCGCCGCAGTCCCTCCCTGGCAAGCTCGGTGGTTATCATCTCACTCCCGTTCGCCTGCGCGACGTCCCGAATCCTGCGCAGGAGGCGGTTGGCGACGCGCGGCGTGCCGCGGGAGCGTGCACCGATGAGTTCGGCCGCGGCGTCCTTGAGTCCTATCTCCAGTATGCGAGCGCTGTTACGCGCGATCTGCGCCAGCTCCCCGGGGCTGTAGAAGTCCAGCCGCTCCATGATCTGGAAACGGCTCCTCAAGGGCGGTGCCAGCAGCCCCTCCCTGGTCGTCGCTCCGATCAGCGTGAAGGCCTTCAGCTCCATCTTGATGGAGCGCCCGTGCGGACCGGGATCGATGATGATGGAGATGAAGAAGTCCTCCATCGCGCTGTAGAGGTACTCCTCGACCCGGACGTCCAGCCGGTGGATTTCGTCGATGAACAGCACGTCGCCCCGCTCCAGGTTGGTCAGGAGGCCCACCAGGTCGCGAGGCCGTCCGAGCGCCGGACCGCTGGTGCCCCGGATGTTGACGCCCAGTTCATTGGCGATGATGTAGGCGAGGCTCGTCTTGCCGAGCCCCGGCGGACCGCTGAACAGTATGTGATCCAGGGGTTCGCCGCGCACCCGCGCCGCCTCGATCCAGGTCTGCAGGTTGCTGATGGTGTCGGACCGACCGACGAACTCCTCGAAAGTCCGAGGCCGGAGGATGGTTTCGAATCTGCGCTCATCCTCCTGAGGCAGACCCGAGTATATGTCTTCTTCGGCCATCAGGCCACGCTTTCAACGGCTTGGTCACTGCTTAGAGAGCGACTCCTGCACAAGGCGCTGCCGGTCCACGTCCGGACCCAGCTGTTCCAGTGCGGCCAGCACTGCGCGCTCGGCCTCTGCCGGCGACTCCCCCAGCGCGATCAGCGCCTGTATGGCGTCCCTGGCCACCTGCGTGGTTACCGGCGCCGACGGCTCGACGGCCAGTTCCCTGACCGGGCCCTGCAGTTCCACGATCAGCCGCTTTGCGGTCTTCTCCCCGATGCCCTTCACCAGGGTCTTCAACGAGTCAACGTCCTCGTCGAGGATGAACCGCTTGAACTGCGCCACGGTGCAACTGCTGAGCACGCGAAGGGCGACGGCGGGGCCGACCTGGCTGACGGCCAGCAGCATCATGAACAGCTCCCTCTCGGTCGGCTCACTGAAGCCGTAGAGCGAAAGCTGGTCCTCACGCACGTGCAGATAGGTGAGCAGTCGTGCCTGGGAACCCTCCGAGGGAAGCGCCTCGTAGGTGGAGAGCGGGATGCCGATGCGGAACCCCACTCCGGACACCCTGAGGGTGACGGCGTCAGGGCTCTTCGCGGCGAGTTCGCCCTGAAGGAAATCGATCATGCGAAGTTATTCGCTCTTGAGCGACAACCCGAGCTCGGCGAGCTTGCTCTTCACCTCGTTGAGGCTGGTGGCCCCGAAGTTCGGGCACTCCAGCAGTTGCTTGTCGGTCATCTGCACGAGTTGCCCGACGGTCTTTATGCCCAGCCTCTCCATACACCGCCGGCCCCGTGTAGACAGCTCCAGCTCCTCGACGGGCGTCTCCAGTTTCTCTTCCGGCGGCTCGGCGACGGTCTGGAAGATATCCTGTCCCTCGGGCACGTCCTCACCCAGCTCCAGATCGTAGCGCGAGAGGAGCCCCTCGATCTCGCCCAGGCTGGTGTCCCCGAAGTTCTTCTCATTGAGCAACTGGTCGCGGGTGACCTTGGTCAGCCCGCCCAGCGTCTTGATCTGCATCCGGTCCAGGCAGCTCCGACTCCGTGCGCTCAGCTCGAAGTTCGCCACGGGTAGGCTGAAGATCTCCTCCAGCCGCTGGCGCCGGCGCGCCTTGCCGATGTCGATGTACATGTTCAGCGAGGACTCGGCGTCCTTCAGGTAGAGCTGGGCCTGTTTGTGGTGCGGGTTGATGGCCAGGACGCGTTTGTAGCAGTCGATGGCCTCCTCGAACTCGCCGTGGTCTTCGCAGAGGATGCCCAGGTTGATGAGGGCACCGACGTAGGTTGGGCGCAGGCTGACGCATTGCCTGTAGAGCTCAATGGCGCGCTCGTCGTCCCCGTTCAGGTCGCAGTTCAGTGCAAGCCTGAACATGCAACGGGCGTGCTCCGGGTCGATCTCACGGCCGGCTTCGTACTGCTCGATTGCCTCGGCGTACTCGCCCTTGGCTTCGGCCACCCGTCCGCGTGCGTAATGGTGGTCTGCCGATGCAGCCTCTGCCTCCTCGTGCTTCGCGAGGAACTCCTCCGCTTCGTCCTCCCGGCGCAGGCGGCAGAGGGCGTCGACAATCAGGGTATCGGTCTCGACGTCCTCTTCGTCCAGGCGGCCCCTTTCCAGGTACTCCAGAGCCTCCTCCTCCCGCCGCAGCTCCAGCAGTGCCCGGCCCAGGAAGTGGGCGGCCGTCTTGCGCGTTCGCACCGCCTCCAGAGCTTCCACGGCTTGCCCGTACTGACCCATGGCGAATCGCAGGATGCCGACCTTCTCGGCCAGGTCCCGCTCCTCGTCGCCGGAGGCCTTCTCGAGCTTCGCCGCCATCTGCTTGATGCGGTTATGCGTCAGGTCAACGTTGGTGTAGCTGTCGTAGATCCGGTCCACGAGGGGCTGGAAGTTCTCCCGGTCAATCGGGCCGGACAGCATGTCTTCCAGCGATTCTCTCGAAGAAGCGGTTGCCATAATGCGTTCTGCCGAAATGAGTTAGGACTGCGTGCTGGGCAGCGGAAGGGCATCAGCAACTGGAAACCCAGAGCGCGTAGGCTAACAGAAAGTTTGACCACTGTCAAGCTATTTGGTATTCTGCGGGCGCTGTCGAGCCCCTATCGCCCGCGGAGGGACACCCGTATGGGTCAGGTCGCCATCACAGATGCGGTGGTCCTTGGCGAGGGAATGCCTCTTCTGCTCGTGGCCGGCCCGTGTGTGATCGAAGGCCGCCAGATCTGTATGGATGTGGCCGGGCTCTTGAAGGAGACCTGTGAATCTCTGGGCATGCCGTATGTCTTCAAGTCCTCCTTCGATAAGGCCAACCGGACCAGCATTGCTTCCTTCCGCGGTCCGGGGGTGGAGGGCGGGCTGAGTGTGCTCTCCAGTGTGAAGCGGGAGCTCGACGTGCCCGTGCTGACGGACATCCACCTGCCGGAACAGGCCGAGGCGGCGGCCGAGGTCGTTGACGTGCTCCAGATACCTGCCTTCCTCTGCCGTCAGACGGACCTGCTGGTCGCCGCCGGGCGGACCGGGCTGCCCGTGAATATCAAGAAAGGGCAGTTCATGGCACCGGAGGACATGCGGCGGGCGGCGGAGAAGATTGAATCGGTGGGCAACGAGCGAGTCTTCCTCTGCGAGAGGGGCACCTGCTTCGGCTACCACAATCTGGTGGTTGACATGCGGTCCATCGTCGTCATGCAGCAGCTGGGCTACCCCGTGCTTTTCGACGCCACCCATGCGGTGCAGCGTCCCGCAGCGCGCGGCTCCGCCAGCGGAGGCGACCGGGACATGGCCGGG
>JASFTU010000019.1:0-11490 GCA_050050635.1 Candidatus Brocadiaceae bacterium | reverse complement strand
GGCCTCGGGCCACCACATGCAAAGCCGCGCGATGGAACACCACAACCGTGCCTTCCAGGGCACCGAACGGCTCTTCAAGCTGCTGTCCGGTTACTTCCGCGTGCCCGGGGACTTCGAGGACGTGGTTTACCTGATGCAGCTCACGCAGGGCGAGGGGGTGAAGGTCGGAGTGGAGCACTGGCGTGCCCGGAAGTTCCGCACCGCCGGGACGCTGTTCTGGCAGCTCAACGACTGCTGGCCGGTCACCAGTTGGAGCTGCCTGGACTACGCACACCGCCCGAAAGCCCTCTATTACTACGCGAAGCGGTTCTTCGCACCCCTCCTGCCGGTCATAGACTACAGGGACGGGCGGTTCAGTGTGCGGGTCGTCAATGACCGTCCCTCGCCCTTCGAAGGGGAGCTGATTTGCGGGTTCGGCCGGGTCAACGGAGATCAGCACTGGGTGGATCGGCAGCCGTGCCACGTCCCCGCCAACGGAGCCGCCGATGGAGCGTCCAGGACGACCGAGGAGCTGGCAACGCCCGATCCCACGCGGGACTACTTCTGGTGTCGGCTGATCGAGGACGACCGGGAGATAGCCCGCAACGCCCGGTTCCTGGCGCCCTACAAGCACGTGGCCCTCCCCGCGCCCGAGTGGGAAGTCAGCGTGGAGTCCACCGACACCCGGCGCCACACCTTGCGGCTGACCAACTGGTGCTTCGCCAAGGCCGCCTGGCTGCGGGTCAGCGGAATGGAGGCGGAGTTCTCCGACAACTTCTTCGACCTCTTCCCTGAGCTGCCGACGGAGGTTCAGGTGGAGACGCCGCAGGACATTTCCCCTGCTGAACTCCAGCGCCGGCTGGAGATTCGGTCGGTCGCCGAGGCCCGGCACAGGGAGGCCTGAGCCCGTATCCCTTCTCATTGACAGCCAAAGTGGCTGTGAAGTATAAACCCGGTGCAGGTTTGGAGTTGTCTGCCCCCCTCATTCCGCCATTCGAGCGCACTGCAGGAGAGACACACCATGGGCGTGGAAGACGTGCTGAAGGTAATCGAACAGAGGGACATCCGGGTGGTGGACCTGCGTTTCATGGATTTCCCCGGCCAGTGGCAGCACTTCAGCATTCCGGCCCACAAGCTGACCGAAGAGAGCTTCGACGAGGGATTCGGCATAGATGCGTCGAGCGTGCGCGGGTGGCGTGCCATAGAGGAAAGCGACATGCTGGTCAGGCCGGATCCGGAGCATCCCGTGGTGGATCCGTTCAGCGAGACGCCCACGCTGATCCTCAACTGCACCGTCGCCGATCCCATCACGAAGCAGAACTACGATCGCGACCCCCGCTACACAGCAATCAAGGCGGAGAACTACCTGCGCACCTCGGGTATAGGCGACGTGGCCTACTTCGGCCCGGAGGCCGAGTTCTTCATCTTCGACGAGGCCCGCTTCGATACAACCACCAACGCCGGCTACTACTACATCGACTCAGTGGAAGGCAGCTGGAACACGGGCCGCGAGGAGAACCCGAACCTGGCCCATAAGATTCGCACCAAGGGCGGCTACTTCCCCGTCCCGCCGGTGGACTCCATGCACGAACTCCGCAACCGCATGATGCTCACCATGGAGGAATGCGGGATGGAGGTGGAGTGCCATCACCACGAGGTGGCAACCGGCGGCCAGGCGGAGATAGACCTGAAGTACGACCGGCTGCTCAGGTCCGCCGACAACCTGCTGCTCTACAAGTATGTCGTCAAGAACGTGGCACGGCGCTACCAGAAGACGGCCACCTTCATGCCGAAACCGCTGTTCGGGGACAACGGCAACGGCATGCACATCCACTTCTCCATCTGGAAGGACGAGGAGCCGCTCTTCGCCGGCGACGGCTACGCGGGTCTGAGCGATGAGGCCATCCACGCCATCGGGGGCGTGATCCGGCATGCCCGGGCACTGGTCGCCATCACCAGCCCCACCACCAACTCGTACCGACGCCTGGTGCCCGGCTACGAGGCCCCGGTCAACCTGGCCTACAGCTGCCGGAACCGAAGTGTGGCCGTGCGCATCCCCATGCTGTCTCCCGCCCGGGCGGCCAAGCGGATCGAGTTCCGCTGCCCGGACCCGAGCTGCAACCCGTACTTCGCCTTCTCGGCCATACTGATGGCCGCCCTCGACGGGATAAAGAGCAAGACCGACCCGGGCAAGCCCCTCGACAAGAACATCTACGAACTGCCGCCCCGGGAGCTGGCGCAGATACCCCGCACCCCCGGCTCTCTGGCCGAGGCGCTGGACGAGCTGGAGGCGGACCACGAGTTCCTGCTCCACGGCGACGTGTTCACCCAGGACGTGATCCGAACCTGGATAGACTGGAAACGGACCAACGAAGTGGAGCCGGTCGAGCTGCGGCCACATCCGCACGAGTTCGAGCTGTACTTCGACGTGTGATGGCGGCCCGCCGAAGCCTTGCGGGCGGACGTTGCCCCGTCTATACTCAAGGTTCAGGCACCGACCCCTCTGAAAGCCATCTGTGATGCCCATGGGACCTGTCCTGCAAGTGGCGCTGGACTTCGTGAACCTCCGCCGTGCCCTGAAGGCGGCCGGGGAGGCCGTCGAAGGCGGTGTTGACTGGCTGGAGGCCGGCACACCCCTTATCAAGAGCGAGGGGCTGGAGGCGGTGCGCGCGCTGCGCAGGGAGTTCCCCGGCAAGACGGTCGTGGCCGATATGAAGGTCGCCGACGCCGGGCGTGTCGAGACGGAGGCCGCTGCGAAGGCCGGGGCCGACGTGGTCCACGTGCTCGCCACCGCCTCCGACTCCACCATCGAGGAGTGCATCGAGGCCGCCCGACGCTACGACGCCCACATCAGCGTCGATCTGCTGGGCGTCCCCGGCCGCGAGCGGATGGTTGAGCGTGCCCTTGAGGTGGAGCGCATGGGTGCCGCCTACGTGTGCATTCACACACCGATAGACCTCCAGATGCGCGGAGAGTTGCCCTTTGAGGACCTGAAGGCGGTCGCCTCCGCGGTGGGGATCCCCGTGGCGGCGGCCGGGGGCATCAATTCCGAGACCGCTGCCGACGCCGTCGAGGCAGGCGCTTCGGTCATCATCGTGGGCGGGGCGATCACGAAGTCGCGGGACGCGCGCGCCGCAACAGCCGCCCTCAAGGAGGCCATCGCCACGGGCAAACGCATAGAGACAACCTTCTTCAAGCGCGGGCGGGCGGCGGACATTGCACAGGTGCTGGCCCGAACCTCGGCCGCCGACGTCACCGAGGCGCTGCATAACACGGGCGCTCTGGAAGGCCTGAGACCGGTCGTGCAGGGCGTGAAGCTCGTCGGACGCGCACTGACGGTCTGGACGTACCCCGGAGACTGGGCGAAGCCCGTCGAGGCGATCGACGAGGCGGAGGAAGGCCAGGTGCTGGTCATCGACGCGGGCGGGCTCCCACCGGCTGTCTGGGGCGAGAAGGCCACCATGAGCTGCATACAACGCAAACTGGCAGGCGTCGTCATCTACGGGGCCATCCGGGACACGATGAACATCCGGCAGATGCAGTTCCCCGCCTTCGCCAGGCTCGTGACACCCGTGGCGGGTGAGCCGAAGGGACAGGGCATGATCGGCGTCCCGCTGCACTTCGGTGGTCAGGACATCCGCACCGGTGACTGGATCATCGGCGACGACGACGGCGTCGTCGTCATCCCGCAGGAGAGGGTTGTGGAAGTCGCCAACCGCGCGCAGCACGTCGTGGAGCGGGAGGAGCGCGAGATGGCCGAGATCGACGAAGGCAGCACGCTCGGCGAGGTCTCCGAACTGATGCGCTGGGAACAGCTTCGGAGGGAATCCGACGATGGGCAAGGCAGAGAAAAGCAGTAGCCTGACGGAACCACTGGGGACGCGCCTCCAACAGATTCAGGCGCTGCTGGAGGACGTGGACGAGGAAGCGGCCCGCCGCCTGCTGCGCATGATCCTGCGGGCGGAACGCGTGTTCGTCACCGGCAAGGGGCGGTCGGGCCTGGTCGCCCAATGCTTCGCCATGCGCCTGATGCAGATGGGGTTCGAGACCCACGTGCCCGGCGAAGCCACCTGCCCCCGAATCGAGCAGAACGACCTCATGGTCGCTGTTTCCTGCTCGGGCACCACCATGACCACCGTCCAGATGGCCCGCATCGCCCACCGGTCGGGAGCGCAGGTGGTCGCGGTGACGGCGGACCCGGACTCACCCCTGGCCGCCACGGCCGACCACACCATCCTTGTGCCGGTCACCGGCGAGGACCTCCGGGAAGGCTATCGCGACGTACTCGGGCCCTACAATAACACTCTCTTCGAGGAAGCCGTCCTGTTGTACTTCGACTCCATGGTGTACTGGGCCCTGGGTCGCGAAGGCATTCCGGAGCGGACGCTGACGCAACGCCATACCAACCTCGAATAGCCTGCCGACGGCCTGGGCCCTCCAGGGGCCCCCGCGGGGGTCCTCCGTTGACGTCACACTGCGCTGTGGATATCCTCCCCCGGGTCGGCCATGCTTCCGCATTCTGACGACAGGAGACCCATGCGATGACTGCCCGCTTTGCCATAGTCGGCGCGGGGAAGGTGGGCACTGCGCTGGTGCGCCTGCTGGTTGGGGGCGGATGGGAGTTCGCGGGAGCGGCCAGCCGCTCCCTGGAATCCGCCCAACGCGCGTGCAGCTTTGCGGGTTGCGGTGAGGCAACGACGGACCCCGCGGACGTGACCCAGGGAACCGGGCTCGTATTCCTCACGGTGCCCGACGATGCGATCCGCGCGGTTTGTGACGAACTGGCCGAGCGGGGCGCTCTCGGCCCGGGCAGCGTGGTCGCGCACTGCAGCGGAGCTCTCACCTCCGCCGTGCTGCAAAGCGCTGCCGAAGCCGGGGCGAGCGTGGGGAGCCTCCACCCGATGCAGAGCTTCGCCACCGTCGAGCAGGCCCTGCAGAACCTGCCCGGCTCGTGCTGCTGCATCGAGGGAGATGCGTCCGCAGTGGAGATGCTCCGCGAGGTGGCTGAGGTACTCGGGGCGGCGGTCGTGACCGTGCCGACCGAGAGTAAGCCCCTCTACCACGCGGCGGGATGCGTTGCCTCCAACTACCTGGTCGCCCTCCAGAACGCCGCGCTGAAGCTCAACCGGGCCGCCGGGATCAGTCGCGACGACGCGCTGAAGATCATGCTCCCGCTCCTGCGGGGCACGCTGGACAACTTCGCGAGGGTGGGCCTGCCCGACTGCCTCACCGGGCCGATCGCGCGGGGCGACGTCGAGACGGTCCGTCGGCACCTGGAGGCCATCCAGGCCAGTGTGCCCGGACTACTCGACCTGTACAAGGTACTCGGACTCGAGGCAGTGGAGGTGGCCGAGGCGAAAGGGACGCTCAGCGCGGCGGACGCTGAGAAGCTACGCGGCATACTCAGTCACTGAGGGCTCACCAGCGAAGGCGGCCCGACGCAGCATGCATCTGCGCCGGGCCGGTTGATTGCGGATGGGGTGACCAGAGGGATTCGAACCCTCAGCCCCCAGAGCCACAGTCTGGTGCTCTAACCAGTTGAGCTATGGTCACCATCGATCAGACACATGCTATCAGAAGGGGCTTGCGACTGCAAGCGACGGTCGCTCGCCATGGCCCCCATGAGCCGTTAGAATGGGTTCTTTCGCCCCGCGACAGCTTTGAGCCTGAAGTCAAGGGAGAAGCCATGGTCGGCTCGTTCCTATCGGGTCTGTTCGGCAGCCGAGGCAGCGGCACAGACGATTCCCCGGAGACAGAGGCGCGCGTCCGCACCTCCCTCGGGACCTTCAGCATCGCCCTCTACGAAGCCCGCGCCCCCAACACGGTGGCCAACTTCATGCACCTGGCCTCGACGGGCTTCTACGACGGACTCACCTTCCATCGCGTGATCGAGGGCT
This sequence comes from Candidatus Brocadiaceae bacterium, assembly GCA_050050635.1. Lineage (GTDB taxonomy): Bacteria > Planctomycetota > Brocadiia > SM23-32 > SM23-32 > JASFTU01. Next base: position 5,614 of record JASFTU010000019.1, on the reverse strand, counting down.
TCATGATCCAGGCCGGGTGCCCGAAGGGCGATGGCACGGGAGGGCCCGGCTGGACCATACCCGATGAGCTCGCCGAAGATCTCACGCACGATGCCGCGGGTGTGGTCTCCATGGCCAATGCCGGGCCCGACACCGGCGGATCTCAGTTCTTCATCACCCTCGTGGCCACGCCATGGCTCGACGGGAAGCATGCCGTCTTCGGCCGGGTGCAGCGAGGGATGGAGACCGTGCAGCAGATCGGTTCGGTCGAGACCGATGCGGGAGACCGGCCCGTGGAACCGGTTGTCATCGAGGAGCTCGCGCTGTTCCGCGCGGGCAAGCGCCTCACCGAGGAGCTGCCCAGGCCCGAGACCGCGTAGGGGAAGCGCCCGTCCGGGCAACACAGCAGGAGGGGAAGGGCATGGACGAGCTGACGGTTCAGGTGAAGCAGGTCGCTCTGGACGCGGGTGCAGACCTGGTCGGCGTGGCCTCGATGGACCGGTTCGATAGGGCCCCGCCCGAGGTGCATCCGCAGAGCGTTTTCTCCGGCGCGCGGAGCGTGATCGCAATGGCCTGTCGAATGATCCGCGGAGCGCTCAAGAGCATCGAGGAAGGGAACTACTGGCAGGCCTACAACTGCGATTCGTACCAGTATCTGAACGAGGTGCTCGCGCCGCACATGCTGCGCAAAGTGGTCATGTTCCTGGAGGACCGGGGCTACACCTCCGTGCCGATCCACAATCCCTTTCACGCGCACGTGGGCAGGCCCGTGCGCCCGGGTGGCACGAGGCCCGACGCGATCATCAGCCTGCGCGTCGTCGGGTGTGCGGCCGGGCTGGGCGAGCTGGGACACAGCAAGCTCTTCCTGACACCTCAGTTCGGCCCCCGGCAGCGCGTGTTCGCGGTGATCACCGACGCGGAGCTGACGCCCGATCCGCTGCTTGGTGACGCCATCTGCGACGAGTGTGGCCTCTGCGTGCAGGCATGCCCCGCGGACGCCATCCCCGCCGAGCGCAGCACGGAGGTGCCGATCGGTGACCGGACGTTCCGGCACGCCCCGCTCGACTGCGACCGCTGCGTGGTGGTACACCAGGGCTGGGACGCGCGCTACTCGCCGTTCCTCGTCGAGGGGACCGACCGTGATGCTCCCCCCTCCTACTACCGCTTCCTGGACCGCCGCTTCCGCCACCGGAGCATCTGCGGAGCCCGGGGCTGCGTGCGCGCCTGCATGGATCACCTGGAGAAGACGGGGCGGATCGAGCGGCAATACCGCGCGCCCATGATCGAAGGCGAGCAGTGGGTCCTGGAGCAGGAGTGAGTCCCTGCGCGGAGGTGCCAGCCGATACGATGGACTCGCCGGTTCCACGCGTCACTGCCCTACCGCCGTTCCCCGGCAGACAGGCTGCAGAGGAACACAACAACCCCGATGAACAGGATGGTGGGCCCGAGGCAGAACGCGCCGATCGCCAGGGGCATCAATCTGGCCCATAGTGAGGGCCCGTGGAGCGACAGCTCCCCTTCGGCCACCTGCGCCCCGCGCATTGTGTCTCGGCCCACCTCCGCAGAGACCGTGACCTTGCCGCCCTCGGGCGCTCTGAAGCTACTCAGCTCCTCAGCGATGATCAGGCGGCTCCCCTCGGTTGCCGGGGGCTCAGGCAGCCCGTCTGTCGGCAACTTCCACCTGACGAAGGTATCCTGCCATGCGAGGGGCTTGCCGCCCTGGCCCGCAACGCGATAGCGCAGCGGGAACCTGAGAAGGGTCTCGTCAGGTTCCGCCGCCTCCCCCTGCGGCTCTTCCCGCGCGTCGAGCGGTATTGTCAACACGACCCGTGCCCGATACCTGTCCCCGCCGTGCAGGACAGCCGGTACATCTTGCAACGCCCTTTTCGGGCTGAACCGGAAGCTGTCATGGGCCGTGCGCGCGTGGGGATACATCAGCCAGAGCGACCCCACGCTCAGGCTGCCCAGAAGCAGCGCGGCGCCTATCGCGGCCAGAACGCATCCCCTTCGTCTCATACCGCCTCCATGCGGCCATGATGGCTGCGTTCGGGGGCCGGAGACCAGCACATGTCCGTCCGGGACAGCCCGCTGAGATTATGCGCGCCCGATGCGTCCGCTGCAAGGCCGCCGCGCCGGTGGCGGTGTTTGCGACGCCGGAGGCGCCGCGGTAGAATGTGACTCCTGCTGAGGCATGTCTTCTCCCATCTCCTTGTGAAACAGTCGTTTGCTATGCGCGGACCCGAGTTCGACATCGTGGTTGTCGGCGCCGGGCACGCGGGCTGCGAGGCGGCGCTGGCCGCCGCGAGGATGGGCGCCCGTACCGCCCTGCTCACAATCAGCCTCGACGGCGTGGCCCGCATGAGCTGCAACCCGGCCATAGGCGGCCTCGCCAAGGGCCAGCTCGTGCGCGAGATCGACGCTCTGGGCGGAGAGATGGGGAAAGTCATTGACGCCACCGGCATCCAGTTTCGAATGATCAACACCGGCAAAGGGCCGGCCATGCACTCGCCCCGCGCCCAGGCGGACAAGCATGCCTACCACATGGAGATGAAGCGCCGGCTGGAAGTGCAGAAGGGCCTGCTCCTCCGGCAGGCGATGGTCACCGAACTGCTGCTGGACGCGGGCAAAGTCCGAGGAGTGAAGTGCCGGAGCGGCGTCGTCTATCGGGCCGGCGCCGTAGTCCTGACAACCGGCACCTTCCTCAACGGCCTGCTGCATTTCGGACCCTCCGCCGTCCCCGGGGGACGCATGGGGGAGCCGGCCGCGCGCGCCCTCTCCGACAGCCTTCGGTCGGCGGGCCTGCAGATGGACCGACTCAAGACCGACACCCCGCCACGCGTCAACGGACGGACGGTCAACCGGGACCGCCTCGAGCCCCAGCCCGGTGACGCCCAACCCAGACCCTTCAGCTTCTCGACCGATCGGATAGAACGCGAGCAGGTGCCGTGTCACATCACCTACACCAACCCGCAAACGCATGAGATCATCCGGGCGGCCCTGGACCGGGCGCCGCTCTACGACGGACAGATCACCGCCGGGCTCGGGCCCCGCTACTGCCCCTCGATCGAGATCAAGGTCGTCCGATTCCCGGACAAGGACAGACACCTGCTGTTTCTGGAACCGGAGGGGATGAATACACTGGAGGTCTACTGCAACGGCCTGTTCACGAGCCTGCCCATGGACGTGCAGGACGAGATGGTCCATAGCATAGAGGGGCTGGAGGAGGCCCGGATCATGAGGTACGGGTATGCGGTGGAGTACGACTGGGTGCCGCCGACACAGCTCCGCCCCGGCCTGCAGACGAAGCGCGTGGAAGGCCTGTTCCACGCCGGACAGATCAACGGCACGAGCGGCTACGAGGAAGCCGCCGCTCAGGGCATCGTCGCCGGGATCAATGCCGCCCGCTGGCTGCGTGGCCAGGAACCCCTTGTGCTCGGCCGCGACGAGGCATATATAGGCGTGCTCATCGACGACCTCGTCACAAAGGGCACCGAGGAGCCCTACCGCATGTTCACCTCCCTGGCCGAGTACCGTCTGCTCCTCCGCCAGGACAATGCCGACCGACGCCTGATGAAGTACGGCCGGGAGAACGGCCTGATCGGCGAGGGAGCATGGCGGCGGCTCCAGCGCAAAGAGCGCGCCATCGAGGAGACCCGGGGCTACCTGGAAGACACCTGGCGCGAGGGCAGAACGCTCGCCCACATACTCCGCAGACCGGAGATGGATCTGGACGGCCTGGCGAAGCTTGACCCCCGGGTGGACGAACTGGCGTCCGATGCCGAAGTGCGTGAGCAGGTCGAGATAGAGGTGAAGTATGAGGGGTACCTGAAACGACAGCTCGAGCAGATCGAGCGATTCCGCCGCAATGAGAACCGCAGGATACCCCGGTGGCTCGATTACGGAGCCATCCCGGAACTGCGCCGTGAAGCCAAAGAAAAACTGTCCGAAGTTCAGCCCGAGTCGCTGGGGCAGGCCTCCCGCGTCCCCGGCATCTCTCCCGCCGACATCTCGATCCTGATGGTGTACGTCGAGGGGCGACGAGCCCTCCACGAAGAGCAGAAGTCAGCGGAGTAACGCATGCGCTTCCCGCCCGGCAAGCTGGACCTGGAGCTGTTGGACGAACTCCTCCGCAGCAACGTCGTCGAGGACGAGCGGGTCATCATCCGGCCCGCCGTCGGCAGGGACGTCTGCGCGATCCGCATGGGCGAGACCTGCCTCGTGGCGAAGACGGACCCCATCACATTCGCCACGGACCGCATCGGGTGGTACGTGGTGCACGTGAATGCGAACGACATCGCCACGGTGGGAGCCCGCCCCCGGTGGTTCCTGGTCACCGCCCTGCTGCCTGAAGGGAGAACGGACGAGGAGCTGGTCCGGAGTATCTGGGCCGACCTGCGGGCAGCGTTGCGCGGCATAGGCTGCGAGCTGTGCGGGGGACATACCGAGGTCACCCCCGGTCTGCACCGACCGATCCTGGTGGGCCAGATGCTGGGGGAGGTGGCTGCCGACCGGCTCGTCAACAAGGAAAGCGTAGAGCCCGGAGACCGCATACTGTTCACCAAGGGGGTCCCGGTCGAAGGAACGGCCATAATGGCTCTGGAGCGGGAGGAACAGCTCGCAAGCCACTTCCCCGCCGACACTATTGAGAGGGCACGACAGTTCCTGGATGACCCCGGCATCAGCGTCGTCGGGGAAGCCATGGCCGCCTGCGGGGCGGGCGAGGTGCACGCGATGCATGATCCCACCGAGGGCGGGGTGACGACGGCTCTTTGGGAGCTGGCGTGCGCCGCCGGCTGCGGAATGGTGGTGGACGCCGCCAGGATACCGATCCTGGAGCCCGGAGGCGCTCTGTGCGAGCACTTCGGGCTGGACCCCCTCGGCACCATCTCCAGCGGGGCACTGATCATCTGCGTCCCGCCGTCCGCAGCCCGGGACGTCTCGGCGGCCGTGCATCGGATGGGGGTGACGTGCGTGGACGTCGGCGAGGTACGCCCCGCCGAGGAAGGATCTGTCCTGCTGCGCGAAGGGCAGCGCGTGCCGATGCCCGTGTTCGAGCAGGACGAGATCACACGGCTCCCGGCCTGACGGCAGCCCTATTGCGCACGCCGCCCGGCCTGTGTAACATGGCTTGACCAGGATCACTCGGGCGCAAAGGAAAACACATGCCAAGGAATATCCTCAGTGCGGCCGTGCTGATAGCCTGTCTGCTTTCGGCCGCGTGCGACGGGCGGGGCGAGCAGCGGGAAACGGAACTGCGGGCGCAGATTGAAAACTGGCGCGAGAAGTATGAGTCCACGCTGAGCAAGAACGAAGCTCTCTCCGCACAGCTTGACGCCGCCCAGGCGGACGCAGAGGCACGCCGCGACGAGATGGAGCGGCTCCAGGCGCAGGCGGCGGAGCTGCCCGACTTGCGGGAGCAGGTGAAAGCCCTGCAGAGCCGTGTCCGGCAACTAGAGAACGCAGCAGCCGAGGCAGGCCGGGAAGAGCCGTCGTCCCCCACCGAGTCAGCGGGGGGCTCACCGCCGGTCGCGCGGATCCGCGATCGCCTCCAGCAGGTGGGTCGAGACCTTTTCGAGGAGGGCAACCACAACGCAGCCTACCCCGTCCTGCTGAGCGCTAACCAGCTCGGCGCAGA
>JASFTU010000018.1:0-11620 GCA_050050635.1 Candidatus Brocadiaceae bacterium | reverse complement strand
CGCGACGTCCTGGTGGCCACGGAACCCGGCGAGCGTGTCGTGAACCTGCCCTGCAACCACGCGGAGGGCGCCACCGAACGCCTCGGGCTGCGGCTGAGGGAGTTCGACGTGGTGGACCTGCGGGTAAAGGGCAGTCCGGTGTCGGCGGAACTCGCCGACACCCCACTGCGGCGGCGCTTCGGCCTGCAGGGACGCCGAGGACTGCGGCCCGACGAGGGGATGCTGTTCTTCTTCCCGCGGTCCTGCCGGCCACGCTTCGTGATGAAGGCGGTCTCGTTCCCCATCTCTGTGGCGTACATTCGGGCCGACGGGGTCATCACCGACATCTACCGGATGAACCCCGGGAACCAGCGGGGCGTCGCCCCCTCGGTGCGCGTCAACTACGTGCTGGAGATGGAACAGGGCTGGTTCCGAGCGCACCAGGTGGCCCCCGGGGACGAGGTGCTCATCCCCTGATGGTTTGCGTGCGAGGACGCTGTGGACGTTGACGAATTCCTTGGTCGAGTGCGGCGAGCCGAATCGTACCGGGGCCAGATCGTGTACCGCAGGGACGTTCCGGGCCGGCCGGGGCGTTTCGCTGCAGCCGCTTCGGTGCTGGACGAAACAGGGCTCGCGGTGTGTTCGGCGCTGGGCATTCGCCGGCTCTACGCGCACCAGGTGGCGGCCATCGAGGCCGTTCGGGGGGGCGAGGACGTCGTGCTGGGCGGCGGCTCGGCGAGCGGCAAGTCACTGGCGTTCCAGATTCCCGCCGTCGAGCGCGCTCTTGCCGACCCGCCCGGCGGCACACTGATGCTCTGCCCCTTCAAGCCGGTGGGCCGGGCTCAGAAGAGGAGCTTCCTTCGGATCGTCGATGCATTCCCTCGCCTGCGGGATCTGCTGACGGTTTACGACGGTGACCTCAGCCCCGCGCTCCGCGTGGGTCGGCGTGGCCGGCCCATCATGATCACCAACCCCGACATGCTGCATCGCAGCATCCTGCCAGCCCACCCCCGCTGGGCCTCCTACTTCCACACGCTTCGCATGGTCGTCCTGGAGGAGTTGCACGCCTACAGCGGGTTGTTCGGGGCGAACGTGGCCTGTCTGCTGCGCCGGCTGCGGCGCGTCTGCTCTCACTACGGGGCCGATCCCCAGTTCGTTTGCACCACTTCCACGCTTTCGAACCCGTTCGAGCACGCGCGACGACTGACCGACCGCGGGGTGCGGCTGCTGGACGCGGACGCCAGCCCGCGAGGGCGGAAGACCTACGTGTTCTGGCGGCCTACGGCGGACGCGCCGACCGTGGAGGCCGGACGCCTCCTGGCGGAATGTGTGCTCGGCGGGACGGGAGCGATAGCCTTCAGTCGGGCGCGGGTGGCCTGCGAACTGATCGCCGAGTACGGCCGGCGTTCCGTCAGCGAGCGGGGGGCATCGCCGGAGCGGATCTTCGCCTATCGCGGCGGCCTCCAGCCGCAGGAATTGAGAGCTCTGGAGGAAAGCATGCACGCTCCCCGGCCCGTGGGAGTCGCCACGACCAACCTGCTGGAGCTTGGCCTGGATCTGCCCGCTCTGGAGGTGGCCCTCATCTGCGGCTGGCCCGGTTCCCTGGCCTCCTTCTTCCAGCAGGCGGGGCGCGTGGGCCGGTCGGGGGAGCCTTCGCTGGTGGTGTTCGTGAGCCTGGAGGATCCGGTCAATTCATTCCTGATGGGTCATCCGGAGTACGTCTTTGAGCGTCCCTTCGAGCCCGGCGTGGTCGAGCGTGACAACCCGCACGTGCTCGCCGGACACCTCCGGTGCGCCGCGCAGGAACTGCCGCTCCGCACAGCAGAGGTGGAGGCCTTCGGGTCCGGGGCGCAGGGAGTGCTCGGGGCCCTGGAGGACCGCCGAAAGGTGTACCTGGCGGACGACCTCTGGCACAACGCTGCCGGCGAGCGGCCCGCGCACGAGATGCCGCTCCGGGGCTACTTCGACAGGAACGTCCTGATCCAGGAGGCCGAATCCGGGCGTCTGGTGGGCGAGGTGGACTGGCTCGGGGCGCACTCGGTCGTCCATCCACAGGCCATCTACCTGCACGAGGGACGGCAGTACCTGGTCAGGGACTTTGACCGGGAGAAGCGCCGGGCGATGGTCACGCCCGTGGAGGTGGACTACTACACCAATCCCCTCGGCCACAGCTTCGTCGAGGGCGTGGACGCATGCCTGCGGGAGACCGAATTGCCGGGAGGGGGAGCCTTCTTCGGCGAGGTGACGGCGGGTGCGATCACGACGGGGTTCGAGAGGAGACGCCTGGAGTCCAACGAGCTGATCGACAGCGTCGGGATGGAAATGCCGCCCGTGACGTACGAAACGATGGGGTTGTGGCTGTGCCTCAGTCCGGAGAGGGAGGCGGAACTCAGCGCGCTCGGCCTGACGCCGGACTACTACGGGTTGGGCAACGCCCTCCGGATCGTGCTGCCCTTGTTCATGACCTGCGACGTGCTGGACCTGCGCCCCTGGTCCGGGCAGACCAACTTCGCCTGGGAGGCCCTCTACTTCTACGAGCGGTATCCCCGGGGACTCGGCTTCACCGAGCGCGTCTTCGACGCTCTTGAGGAAGTGATGGGAGCGGTGGAGCAGAACCTGGCCGACTGCGGCTGCGACGACGGCTGCCCGCAGTGCGTGGGCGACCCGGTGCGTCCCTTCATGGTGAACAACCCGGAGCTGGAGGCGGACTTCATCCCCTCACGCTCCGAGGTGAGACTGCTGCTGGCGTGCATCAGGGAGGCAGAACCCGTGGAGGCTCTGGTGACGCAGCTGCTGCCCCGGAACGAGGCAGACGAGCTCCTGCGTGGCCGTCGGGAACTCCTCCAGCGGCGGCGAGAAGAAGCGCGGAGGGCTCCGCGTCGCGTGCTGCCCTCCGATGCACCGGCGTACGCCGGCCGAGCCGAGCGCCGACTGCCCCTCCAGCTCGAGCGCGGAGTGCGGCGGCGCATCGAGAAGATGCGCACCCCGGAGGAACGCGCCGCTCACCGACCCGTACGCCGTGCTGCGATACCGCCGCCCGAGCCCGAGGAGACGCTGCACCGGCCCGACCCGGCGATGAGGAGGGGGACCCCGGAGAGGAAGAAGCCGCGTCCCACTGACGCAGGGGACATCGCCGCCGAGGCCGTGCGGCGTATGCGCTCGCGACGGAAGCGCGAGGAGGATCAGGACGACAGGTAGTCCCGAACGTCGCTCAGGATCCGCTCAAGGTCGCACGATGGCTTGAAGCCGACGAGGCGTTCCAGCTTGCCCAACTCGGGCACGCGGTAGCGTATGTCCTCGAAGCCCTCGGCGTACGCCTCGGCGTAGGGGACGTGGACGATCTCCACGTCGGGGTTGAGGGTGGCCCTGACCTGCTCGGCCAGCTCGCGGATGGTGATCGGCTCGTCGCTGCCCACGTTGACGATCTCGCCCACCGCCTGCTCGCACTCCATCAGAGCGCAGATGGCCTCCACGGCGTCCTGCACGTGGGCGAAGCAACGGACCTGCTCGCCGTCGCTGTAGACGGTGATGGGCCCGCCCTCGAGCGCCTGACGAACGAACCGGGGCACCACCATCCCGTAATGCCCCACCTGCCGGGGGCCGACGATGTTGAAGAAGCGGGCAATGACCACCGGCAGCTCCCGCGCCCGCGCGTAGGCGAAGGCCAGAAACTCGTCGATGGCCTTCGAGCAGCCGTAACTCCACCGCTGCTTGGTGGTGGGGCCGAACAGCAGGTCATCTTCCTCGCTGAAGGCTTGCGCCTGTCCCTTGCCATAGACCTCGCTGGTGGAGGCAAGCAGAACCTTGCAGCCCCTGCGGGCGCAGTGCTTCAGCACCAGTTCCGTGCCGTAAACGTTGGTCTCGATGGTGCGCACGGGGTCCTGAACGATCAGCTTCACGCCCACGGCGGCGGCCAGGTGGAAGACGACGCCGGAGCGTCCCACCAGCTCCGAGAGAAGCTCCTCGTTCGCGATCGGTTCGCAGTGCACCTGCAGGCGCGGGCAGTCCCGGACGGAAGCCAGGTTCTCCAACGAGCCGGTGGACAGGTCGTCCAGCACGTAGACCTGACGGCCTTCCTCCAGGAGCCGCTCGACCAGGTGGGAGCCGATGAACCCGGCCCCGCCGGTGACAAGCGCACTTCTCACTGGTTCGTCCCTTCTTCCGGCGGAACCGGTTCCTCGAGGATGTGGACGTCGAACGCCCTCAGCGGCAGGTTGCCCGAATGGACCTGGCCGGTCAACAGGTCCCGGTACTCGCCGTCTTCGAGCTCCACGTAGGAGACCTCTTCGCTGTGGTTCAGCACGAAGATGAAGGAGCGATCCCTCTGGCGACGCCTCCGCACTTCCACGTGCCCCGGGCCCTGCAGAACCGGGTAGATGCCGCAGTCGGCGCACAGGGTCCTGTAGAAGTGCTCCAGGAAGTCCATCTCGGGGCAGGTGGCGACGTAGTAGGCGAAGCCCTCTCCCACGGCGTTCTCTGTGACCGCCGGCCAGCCCGCGTAGAACTCGTCGCCGTAAGTGGCCAGCACGGTGGCGTCGTCCGCGTGCATCAGTTCGCACAGGCGGTGGCAGCGGTACTGACCCCGACAGGGGCCGAAGGAGCGCTTCATGTTGATGCGGTTGTGCTGGTCCTCGAACAGCGCGTCTATCTCCTCCACCCACACGCCCAGCAGCTCACGCAACGGGCCGGGGTAGCCTCCCAGGTAGGCCAGGTCGTGCTCGTTCACCCAGCCCGTCATGCAGGTGGCCACGAGGCGGCCCCCCGCCCCGACGAACTCCGTCACCTTCTCTGCCCACTCCTGCCGGACCATGTAGAGCATGGGCGCAACGACTATGTCGTAGCCGTCCAGATCGACCTCGGTCCCTACGACGTGGACGGGGATGTTGCGCTGCCAGAAGGCCCTGTAGTGCTGGAAGACCGTCTCGGGGTATTCCTTCTCCTTGATCGGCCCGGAGGTCGTGTCGAGCGTCCACCAGTTCTCCCAGTCGAACACGAGCGCTATCCGGGCATCGACCCCGGCCCCCAGCACCTGGTCCTCCAGCCTTTCCAGCTCACCGCCGAGCTGTGAGACTTCCGTGAAGACCCGGGTGTCCTCGTGGCCAGCATGCGCGACGACGGCCCCGTGGAGCTTCTCCTGTCCGCCTCTGCCGCGGCGCCACTGGAAGTACATCACCGAGTCCGCCCCGTGGGCGACCGCCAGGTAACTCCACAGCCGCATCTGGTCGGGTCGCTTCAGGGCGTTGACCGCCTGCCAGTTCTGGCTGCTGGGGGTCTGCTCCATGAGCATGAAAGGGCGGCCGGGCTTGAGGCCGGCCATCACGTCGTGCTGAAAGGCGGTGTAGGCGATGTCGCCCCGGATGCTCGGGTAGCAGTCCCAGGAGACAACGTCCACGTGGGGCGCCCACTCCCTGTAGTTCAGGGTGTAGTGCGTGCCCATCATGTTGGTGGTCACCGGCACGTCGGGCGTCACCCGTCGGAGGATTTCGGCCTCCTCGAGGAAACACTCCAGCAGAGACTGGCTGCAGAAGCGCCGGTAGTCCACGTTGAGGGCGGGAATGCTGCGCTCGCCGTTCTCGTAGGGAGGTTCGACCTGGGACCAGTCGGTGTACGTGTGGCTCCAGAACGTCGTGTACCACTTCTCATTCAGCTCGTCGAGCGAATCGAACCGCTCCCGCAACCACCTGCGGAAAGCCGCCGCGCAGTTCTGGCAGTAGCACTCCCCGGAATACTCGTTGGAGACGTGCCACAGCACCAGCGCCGGGTGTTCCCTGTAACGTTCGGCCAGCTTGCTGACCACCCGGGCGCAGGCCTCCCGGTAGGCCGTGGAGTTGGGGCAGAAGTTCACCCGCCACCCATGCCGCCTGCGCCGGCCGGTGGCGTCCGAACGAAGTACCTCGGGATGCTGCTGGCTGAGCCACGCCGGATGCGCTGCGGTAGGGGTGGCGAGGACAGCGTAGATGTCGTTTTCGGCCAGCTTGTCCATAATCGTGTCCAGCCATCCGAACTCGAACCGGTCCGGCCCCGGCTGCAGGCTCACCCAGCTGAACACTCCGACGGTGGCCACGTTGACGTTGGCCAGTTTCATCAGCCGCATGTCCTCCTCCCACACCTCGGGAGGCCACTGCTCGGGGTTGTAGTCGCCACCGTGGAAGAAGCGAGGCAGCTTCTCGCTGATCAGCGGGTGCATCCTTTCCATCGCGTTTCCTCCGGTTCGAGAGTCCTGCGGACGGAGTATAGCAGACCCCCATGGGGCGCGCAAAGGGCTTGCTTGCGCGCTCAGATACCGTCTGTTATAGTGCAGCATCGGCTACCGTGGGCCGCGGGTACGGTCCGTGAACACCTTCCCGAGATTAGCGCTCATGGCAGACTCAGAAGGCCTGGCTTACGCCCTGGTCACTCCCTACAGCCTGCATAAGAGCCGGACCGGCGGTATCCTGGCCCGCCTTCTGTGGGCCAACGTCAAACTGGTAGCCGCCAGAATGTACGCTCCGCGCCACGGCAGCGACTTCATCCAGAGGTACTGCGACGCCATCTACGATCCCGATGAGCGCCAGATACCGTTGCGCTACCAGAAACTCCTGATCGATTACGTCATCGAGAACCTGGGCAAGCCGAACGTGCGGGGCATCTCGAACCGCCTCGCCGTGCTCATCTTCCGCGGCCCGAATGCGCTGCGGGAAATCACGCAGGCCGTTGGCCACATCAGCCAGCACGTCCGGGGTGACAACGTGCGCGGCACCTTCGGCGACTTCTTCCGGGAGGATCCGGCCACCGTCGCCGGCTGTCCGGAATACCAGGAGCGCAAGCGCCTGCTGGACAGGTATTCCAGACTGAGGGACGCGGACCTGAGAGAACCGCGCAATGACTTCTTCGAGCCGGCGGTACTGACCGCCACCACCCCCGAGATGAACCAAGCGCATCTGAAGCTCTTCCGCGACCATTCATACAGCGACGGCGGCTTCGTTTTGGATGCCCTGGACGGCGTGGACCCGAAGGACATAGAGACCTCTATAGTGATCCTCAAACCGGAGAGTTTCCGTCATCGCAACCCGTTGCCGGGCAACCTCATGGACTTCTTCTCGCGGGCGGGGATGTTCATAACCGCCATGAAGGTGCTGGAGCTGAGCGTGGCCGAGGCGACCGAGTTCTACAGCCTGAAGCTGCCCCAGTTCAGAGGGGAGCTCAAAGGAATGGTGGCCAGCCGGGCCCGCCGCATCCTGAAACGGGCCCGGTTGCTGGCCCATGAGTCCGTGGAGCAGCTCGGGGCGGACGCCTCGGTGGCCTTCAGGCCCCGCAACGCCCTTGCCGCCGCCCGGGCAGCCGAGGAGGTGTTCTGCCGCGAGCCCGGTCCCGGCCAGGTCAAGCCACCCGTCGTGGAACGCATCTATGCGGAGCTGCGGGGCCGGTTGACCGACCTGCAGCCCCCCGAATCCTTCTACGAGGAGCTGGCCGAGGATCTGAAGGACATCAACGCTCAGGCCGAGTTCGACGAGCTGATACAGTACATGACGGGAAAGGATCCCCAGACGGGCGAACCCCTGCAGGCGGGCGAGGAAACGCACTGCATGGCCCTCCAGTACTCGGGACCGGATGCACTCTCGGTCATCCGCAAGCGACTCAAGGAGCTGCGCAACGTTTACGGCCAGAACATCCTCCAGAACCGGGCTCACGCCAGCGACCCCGAGGAGGACCCTCTCAAGGAGCTGAAGGTGCTCGGCATGCCGGCCTCGCCCGAGGGGGAGGCCAGGCCGTGCGATGTCGAGCACGTTGTAGACGAAGTCTACGGCCGGGAGTAGCACCGTGGAAGTCGTCCGCCTGGAAGTCGGCCCCCTCATGGCCAACGCTTACCTGATCCGCGACGCGCGGAGCGGCGACGGAGCGATCGTCGATCCCGGAGGCGACGCGCCGGCCATCGTGAGGCGTTGCGAGGCGGAGCGGCTCACGCCCGTTTACATCGTCAATACCCATGCGCACGCCGACCACATCGGGGCGAACGCTGCCCTCAAAGAGCGGTTCCCGGACGCGAAGCTCTGCATCGGCGCGCCGGATGCGGAACGGCTCGCGGACCCGATCGGAAACCTGACCGCTGCCTTCGGGTCGGCTGAGGAGAGCCCCGCCCCCGACCTGCGGCTGGAGGGCGCAGAGGAGCTGTGCTTCGGGTCCGTGGTGCTGGAGGTGCTGATGACCCCGGGCCATACCCCGGGAGCGATCTCCCTTCTGGCACGGGAGGAGCGGCCGCCTCAGTTGTTCTGTGGCGACCTGATCTTCCGGCGTGGCCTCGGCCGGGTCGATCTGCCGGGCGGGGACCTGGAGGCGATGAAGGCGTCGATCAAGGAGAAGGTGTTCTCGTTGCCCCCGGGGACGGTCATCTGGCCCGGGCACGGCGGCAGGACGACCGTGGGCGAGGAACGCAGGAATAATCCCTTCCTGCGCGGCCTCTAAGCCGACTTCGGCCTGAGGAGGGACAGCAAAGTGGCGAAGATCGAGACGGCTCTGATCACTGTTGCCGACAAGACGGGAGTTCCTGAGTTCGCTGCCCGGCTGGCCGCTCTGGACATCGGGATACTCGCCACCGGGGGCACGGCCCGTCTGCTGCGCGAGGAGGGCGTGGCTGTTACCGACGTCACCGACTACACGGGCTTTCCCGAGATACTGGACGGGGGACTCCGCACCCTTCACCCGAAGGTCACCGGAGGTGTTCTCGCCCGACGGGAGGAGGAGAAACACCTCCGGGAGCTGGAGGAACTCGGCATCCGCACGATCGACATGGTGGTGGTGAATCTGTTCCCGTTCGTGGATGCCATCTCGGCGCCCGGCCTGGAGTTGATGCGCGCGATCGAGAACATCGACGTGGCGGGGCCCACGCTCGTCCGATCGGCGGCCAAGAACTACACCCACGTGGCGGTAGTCACCAATCCGGAGACCTACGAGGACATCGCCGGCGAGCTGGAGCAGAACGACGGTTCGCTCTCGGAGGAGACACACTTCGAGCTGGCCCTGGAGGCCTTCCGGCACACGGCCCACTATGACACCGCCATCGCCAGGTACCTGGCGGGGATCCACGGGGAGGAAGGGACGGCCCTGGACCGGTTGGTGCTGGAGTTCCTCAAGAAGCAGGACCTTCGCTACGGCGAGAATCCCCACCAGCGGGCGGCTCTTTACGTGGAGCAGCGCGTGGTGGAGGCCTCGGCGAGCGCCTCCGAACAGATCGCGGGACCACCCCCGTCGCTCAACAACATGCTCGACCTGGACGCGGGGATCGATCTGGCGAAGGAGTTCAGCCGCCCGGCAGCCGTTCTCGTCAAGCAGCGTAACCCGTGCGGCGCAGCGGTCGCCGATTGCCTCAAGACGGCTTACGAGAACGCATACCTGTGTGATCCGGTCAGTGCCTACGGCTGCGGGGTGGTGTTGAACCGACCGCTGAACACGCACGCGGCGAACGCCCTCGTCAGCGTTGAGGCGGGAAGCCCGGACGCGCCGGGCGAGCACGCGGTAGAGGTCCTGGCCGCGCCGGGCTTTGACGACGAGGCACTCCGGGTGCTGTGGGAGAAGGCGGAGTGGAGCAAGCGGACACGCATCTTCCAGACCCCGCCGATGGAGTGGTCTTCGGTGGACGAGAGGGCGCAGGACATGAGGAGGGTGACCGGCGGCCTGCTCGTGCAGGACAGGGACCTGCTGGGATTCGTCGAGGAGAGTAACCGGGTGGTCACCGAGGCCACTCCGAGCAAGGAGGAAATGGCGGACCTGCGCTTCGCCTGGCTGTGCTGCAAGCACGTCCGATCGAATGCCGTGGTCCTTGCCCGGGGCGAGATGCTGGTCGGCGTCGGCGCCGGCCAGATGAGCCGCGCGGATGCGGCCGAGCTTGCCGTCCGGAAAGCGGGAGAGCGGGCCGAGGGAGCGGCTCTTGCGAGCGACGGGTTCCTCCGGCGCGCAGACGGTCTCGAGCTGGCCGCTCGGGCGGGCGTGCGATGCATCATCCAGCCCGGGGGCTCTGAGGACGACGCTGCGGTGATCGGGATCGCCGACCGAATCGGCCTTGCGATGGTCTTGACCGGCACCCGGCACTTCCGCCACTGAGGTGGTTCCCGATGCGGCGAGAGGCCACAGAGCCCGGCGTGCTCCACATCGACGAGCAGAACGGATGGCGCGGCGGCGAGCAGCAGATGCTTTACCTGGCCCGCGGCCTCCGGGAGCGGTCGATCCGCACGGGCGCCGTCCTGCAGCCCGCCTCGCCGGCGGTCGACAGGACGCGCCGGGCCGGCATCGACGTGCACGAGGTCCGCATGCGGGGGGAGATGGACCTGACCGCCGCGTGGCGGATTGCCCGGACTGCGCAACGGGGCGGATTCAACATCCTCCATTCCCACACGGCCCACGCCCAGGCGCTGGCTCAACTGGCGAAATGCATCTGCGGGGCACGCTGTAAGGTCGTCGCCCACCGGCGCATAGAGTTCCCCGTCGGGCGTGCTCTACTGGGATTGGGGAAGGTCAAATACAGGCTGGGCGTTCAGGCATACATCGCCATAAGCAACCGCGTCAAGGAGACCCTGATGGAGGCCGGCGTGCCGGAGTGGAGGGTGTTCGTGGTCCACAGCGTGACTGACCCCGAGCGGTTCCTTAATGCCACCCCCGATCCGGAACTCCGGGCGAACCTGGGCATCCCGGAGGACGCGTTCGTGGTGGGCAACATCGCCGCCCTGGTGGGGCACAAGGATCATCGCACGCTTCTGGAAGCGTCTCGGATCGTGCGGGACCAGATCCCGGAAACCTGGGTGGTGATCGTCGGGCAGGGCCCCATGCGCGACCAGGTGCGCTCGAAGGCCCGAAGCCTGCACATGGACGAACGCGTCATCCTGACCGGGTTCCGGGAGGACATACCGCAGTTCATCCGCATGTTCGACGTCTTCGCCCTGAGCAGCTCGGAGGAGGGTCTCTGCAGCACCTTGCTCGAGGTGGCGGCGGGCGGATGCCCCATCGTCGCCACCGATGCGGGCGGCGTGCGCGAGGCGGTTCTCCCGGAGGAGACGGGGATCATCGTGCCGGTGCGCAGTCCCCGGGCACTTGCCCAGGGCATACTCCGGCTGGCGGAACATCCGATGGAGGCCCGCCGGTTCGCGGAGCGGGGCCGGCAGAGGGTCATCGAACACTTCAATCCCGAGGTGCTGACCCGCCGAACCCTGGAGGTGTACCGCCGCGTGCTCGCCAATGACGTGCGGCCCGACCGGCCCGTCGGGTTCTGCGAGGACTGACGGGGTAGCTCAGGAAGCCGCGAGCCCTCGTCCCGACCGGTGGGCCAGGTAGACGATGCACTGCTCGCAGCCGGTGTCGGGGCGGCAGCAATCGCGGTAGAGCTGGTGCAGGCCCTGCTGCCGGGGGACGGAGTTCACCACCTTCCGCGCACTGGCCTCGTCGCCGAACATGACCTGACTCATCCTGCGCGTGACCGTGTTGTCCGGGCGGCGGGGAAGGCCCCGCCAGACCGCACGGAGTCGCCGGGCCGTCCGCGTGGCGTCCTCCAACTGCGTGTGTGCCAGGAGCATCGGCAGCAGCACGTTGACCAGTATGTCCGTCGCGCGACCGCGTCCGACCAGGGCCTTCGCCGTGCTGAGCCTGGTGCCCCCGAACGTGTAGTGATGCGACC
>JASFTU010000017.1:0-11642 GCA_050050635.1 Candidatus Brocadiaceae bacterium | reverse complement strand
CTCCTCTTCCGTGCCGACGTGCCCGAATTGGTGGCCTACGGGCTGGACGTCACGCTCAAGTGCACCATGGAGGCCGAGGCGTGCCTGGAGCGCTTTCAGGGAGGCCCCTTCGAGGTGGTCAGGGAGATGGCGGAGGTCTGGTTCCGCCGCACCGACCGGATCACGTTCCACGACCCGCTGGCCGCGACTTGCATCTTCGAGCCGGACATCTGCACCTACAGGACCGGGCGGGTCGCCGTGGACCTGGAGCGCGGCGAGAAGTTCGGGGAGACAAGCTTCGAGGAGGCTGCGGAGGGCCCACACCGGATCGCGGACGGCGTGGACCCCGACCGTTTCTTCCGGCGGTACTTCGAAGTCACAGGGGCGTTCAGGCCCTGACGGCGCGCGGCGCCGGGGCAGCGGAGCACGCCCCTCAGGGGGTCTTGCCGATGGCGCGCAGGATGGCCCGCGTCAGCTCCGCCGAGCCTGCCGTGAACTTCATCTCGACCTGCAGGGCGTAGAGAGGCACGTCGGCGTCGGCCGGGAGCAGACGCTCGATCTTGACGGCGTCCTTCTCTGTGGTGACGATCGCGCCACATCCGGCCCGGCGGGCGCGTTCCTGTATTGAACGCACCTGGTCCTGTGTGTATCGCTCGTGGTCGGAGTAGAGGCGGAAGAACGCCAGGCGGCATCCGGTTCCCTCGAGGGTGGCTCGGAAGGCCTCGGGGTTGCCGATGCCACAGAAAGCCCCCCAACGGCCCTGGCTCAGCCGAGAGACGCTCCCCCCCGCTTCCCCCGGCCCGCCGACTGTGCGCAGGCCGGAAGGAACGTTGCGGCAGGAGGCGAGGACGGCCCGGGGCGCAAGCTCTCTGAGCCGATCCTTCACCTCGTCGAGCCGTTCCGGCGCCACAAGTGATGACCGGGTGATCAGAAGGACGTCCGCCCGGGAGAGACCGCTCAGCGGCTCGCGCAACAGGCCCCTGGGCAGAAGGTGCTCCGCACCAAACGGCCACAGGGCGTCGATCAGCACGATGTCCAGGTCACGCTGGATGCGCCGATGCTGGAAACCGTCGTCCAGTATCAGCACGTCCGCATCATGCTCACGGGCCGCCCGTTCGGCGCCGCGGACGCGCACGGGGTCTACCACGACAGGCACTCCCTCAGCCAGCCGCGAGAGCATCAGGTTCTCGTCGTCCACGCCGAGCTCCCGGTGACGCCCGTAGCCCCTGGACAGTATGGCCGGCCGCATGTTGTGGATCACCATCAGGCGGGCCAGCCACGCGACCAGGGGCGTCTTACCGGTCCCGCCCGCGCTGATGTTGCCCACGCTGAGCACGGGGACCGCAGCCTTCACTGATCGGCGCCAGCCCCGTTCGTAGAGCGTGCTACGAAGTCGGACCGTGGCGCCGTAGGGGAGGGACGCCGCCCGAAGCGCCAGCCGCATGAGCAACAACAGGGGACCGGCTCGTGAGGGGTCGATCACTTTGCGATGCAGGCGGAACAGGCCGGCACGGATACCCAACTGAGGACCTCCTGCATCCAGGGGAGCCGGGTCCGCAGGTGTTGAAAACGTGGAACGTACGCATAAAATACAGGTAATCGGGCCATCGGACAAGACCAAACTCGGGGAAGGGAGACGCCATGGTCACAGTGGGAATCATCGGCCTGGGGGGCATGGGAACGCGGCATCTGGGCTGCTACGGGCAGGTGCGTGGGGCGGAAGTGGTGGCGATAGCCGACGTGGTGGAGGAAAAGCTGACGCCGGGCGAGAGCTCCGTGGAGATCAATGTGGGCGAGGGCGCAGGGGTCATCGACCCCGAGAAACAGCGGCTCTACACTGACGGCACTGAGCTCCTGGAGGACCCGGAGGTCGAGCTGGTGGACATCTGCCTGCCCACGTTCCTCCACGCGGAGTGGTGCGAACGGGCCCTGCAGGCGGGCAAGCACGTTCTGTGCGAGAAGCCCATGGCGCTCGATTCGAGCGAGTGCGAGCGGGTGCTGGAGGCCGCACGGGCCGCCGAAGGCAAGTTCATGGTCGCCCAGTGCGTCCGCTTCTTTCCCGCCTACGAGCACCTGAACGAGACCGTCGAATCCGGACGCCTGGGGCCCCTGATGCAGTTGTCTCTGTGGCGGGGAACGGCTCCCCCGCAGTGGTCGTGGGAGGGCTGGCTGCTGGACCACCGGCGCAGCGGGGGTGGCCTGCTCGACCTGCACGTGCACGACGCGGACTTCGTCAACTACCTGCTCGGCCCGCCCGAGGCCGTGTGCTCGACGGGCGCCAGAGGGCCCAGCGGCGGCTGGGACGTGGTGGATACGGAGTACCTCTACGAGGACGCCCTGGCCGTCCGGGCCGGCTGCAACCTGGCCATGCCGGATAGCTTCGGGTTCGAGGCCCACTTCACGGCCGTCTTCCAGGGCGGCTGCCTCTACTTCACCACCAGGGAGGGACACGGACTGCTGGAGTACACGCACGGGGCAACGCGCCGCCCTGAGCTGCCGCACAGGGACGGCTACGAGGAGGAGATACGTTACTTCGTCCGGTGCATCGAGAACGACGAGCTGCCCGCCATGGTCACGCCGGAGTCCAGTGCGTTCTCGGTCCGGCTGGTCGAGGCCGAGCGGGAGTCGATCGAAGGCGGCCGGATGGTGGAGCTCTGAGTCGCCGGCGTCAGCCGTTCTGCTCCTTGAGCTTCTCTATCACCTGGTTGAGCTTCCTCAGGGCCTCCAGGGGGGTCATCTTGTCCGGATCGAGGGCGAGGAGTTCCTCGCGGACGCGCGAGTCGAGCGGCTTGAAGAGGGGGACCTGTACGCTACTGGCCCGGGGACCGGCCTGGGGCTGCCGTTGCGGCACGAAGCGCGGCTCATCGTCCGGCCCCATGGCATTTTCCTCCAGTAGAGCGAGGATCTGGCGAGCGCGCTGAAGGACGTCCCCGGGCACGCCGGCCAGCTTTGCGACGTGGATTCCGTAGCTGCGGTCGGTGGAGCCGGGCACGACGCGGTGGAGGAAGATCACCTTGCCCTCCCATTCCCGGACGGCCACGTTCAGGTTGCGCACGCCGTCGAGCGTGTTGGCCAGTTGGGCCAGCTCGTGATAGTGCGTGGCGAACAGGGTCCGAGACCTGAGGTTGTCGTGGATGTACTCGGCCGTGGCCCATGCTATGCTGACCCCGTCGAAGGTGCTCGTGCCCCGACCCACCTCATCCAGGATGATCAGGCTGCGGCCCGTTGCGTTGTTGAGGATGTTGGCCGCCTCGAGCATCTCCACCATGAAGGTGCTCCGTCCCCTCTGCTGCTCATCACTGGCTCCCACGCGCGTGAATATGCGGTCGGCCAGGCCGATCTCCGCCTCACGGGCGGGGACGAAGGAACCCATCTGGGCCATGAGAACGATCAGGGCCGTCTGCCGGATGTAGACGCTCTTCCCGGACATGTTCGGCCCGGTGATCACCAGCAGGCATGTCTCTCCGGCGTCCATCTCGATGTCGTTCGGGACGAACTGCTCCTCCAGCGTCTGCTCCAGCACGGGATGGCGACCGTCGGACACCCGGAGGACGCGCTCCTCCGTTATCTCGGGTCGGACGTAGCCGGCCTCGGCGGCGACGCGCGCCAGGCACGTCAACACGTCCAGCTCGGCCAGGGCGGCCGCCGTACGCTGAAGCCTCTCGGTGTGTGAGCTGACCTCGTCTCGGATCTCCTGGAACAGCTCGTACTCCAGTTCCTTCGCCCGTTCACCGGCGCCCAGCACGGCGGACTCGCGCTCCTTCAGTTCCGGCGTGATGTAGCGCTCCGCGTTCTTCAGGGTCTGCTTGCGCACGTAGTCGTCGGGGACTTTGTCCCTGTGGGTGTTGGTGACTTCTATGTAGTAGCCGAACACCTTGTTGTAGCCCACCTTCAGCGACGGGATCCCCGTCCGTTCGGCCTCCCGCGCCTCGAAGCCGGCTATCCAGTCCTTGCCTTCACGGGCGGTGCGGCGCACCTCGTCCAGCTCGGGATTGAAGCCGTCGCGTATGATGTCGCCTTCGGTGACGGTCGTGGGGGGATCGGGTTTGATGGCGGCCTCGATGAGCCCGCCCGCTTCGGGAACGGCGTCCAGGCGATCCCGGCAGTCCTCGAGCAGTTCGGCGTCCGCGTCCGCCAGGAGTTCGCGCAGCCCCGGGACGTGCGAGAGGGAGTCGTGCAGGGCAACCAGGTCACGGGCGTTCGCCCGCTCGCAGTGCACCTTGGTGCTCAGCCTCTCGATGTCGTAGATGTCCTTCAGCGCGTCGGTTACGTCGCGGCGAAGTCGCTTCCTGCCGAAGAGGGCCTCGACCGCGTCGAGGCGACGCTCGATCTCCTCTTTCCGGCGGAGGGGGGTGAGGATCCAGCTCCGAAGCAGCCGGGCGCCCATGGGGGTGGCCGTTCTGTCGAGGATACTCAGCAGGCTGCCCTTCTGCTCGCCGGTGCGCAGTGTCTCGACCAGCTCCAGGCTGCGGCGCGTCGTGCTGTCGAGTATGAGGAACCGGTCGCCGGTGAACTTCTCGACCTTGCGGATATGGCCCGGGGCGGACCTCTGGGTTTCCTGGAGGTAGGCCAGCAGGGCTCCGGCGGCGCCCAGGGACGGGCCCATCCCGTCCAGGCCGAACCCCGCCAGATTGTGGGTGGAGAAATGGTCGTTGAGCAGCCTTCGCCCCTCGTCGGCGGCGAATTCCCACGGCGGGCGTCGCGTTACCATGCATGGTTCGGACAGGCTCTGCACCAGGGCCCCCGCCTCGTCCTCCCCGGAGCTCGGCTCTTCGGGCAGGAGGCACTCCGCGGGGGCGATGCGGTTGAGGCTGTCGGCGACCGAATCAGGCGGCACTTCCTCGACCTGGAACTTGCCGGTGGACAGATCGACCCATGCGACCCCGGCCAGCTCCCTGTCCATCGAGACCGCGGCCAGGAAGTTGTTGGTCCGGCTGTCCAGTATGTGCTCTTCGGTGAGGGTTCCCGGCGTCATGACCCGGGTGACGTCCCTCTCCACGAGGCCCGTGGCTTCGGCGGGGTCCTGCACCTGCTCACAGATGGCCACTCGATGACCGGCCTTGATGAGACGTTTGATGTAGGTGTCTGCGGCGTGATGGGGGAAACCGGCCATGGGCACCGCATTTTCGCCCTTCTCCCGGCTGGTGAGGGCCAGGCCGAGTTCCCGGGAGCAAAGCTTCGCGTCCTCGAAGAAGACCTCGTAGAAATCGCCCATGCGGAAAAGCAGCACCGCCTCCCGGTGTTTCCTCTTGAACGCCAGGTACTGCTTCATCATCGGCGTGTGTTCGGACCGGGCCATGCGTGATCTCGGCAGGAGGAAATACGCGGGGTGACCTGCCTCAAGATATCGGTCGCTCTGCGGCTTGTCAAAGCCAGGCACCGCCTCGGCGGCGACCCTTGGTGAACCGCCCGCGGGCGGCTATGATATCTACGACTCTGGTGGCGGGGGAGAGGTTATGAGTGCTCTGAACTGCCCGAAGTGCGGAGCATCGGGCAAGCCAGGTGAGAACTTCTGCAGGCGTTGCGGCGCTCCTCTGGAGCGGGAGGAGGAAGGGCCCGGGATCCCGGCCCCCCTCTACTGGTTCCTGAACCTCTTCCCGGGTTTGGTCCGGCCTTCCGTGCTTGTGATGTCCATTCTGGCCATGGGCATCGCGGTGCCGGTCGGGTGGCTGGGGATGTTCCTTTTCCTGCTCGGGGCGGTCTTCAGCGGCGTGGCTGTGCTGGGCTTCGCGTTGCTGATGTACGGAACCGGCTGGGTCTGGCTTCTCTACGGCTACATCTGCCTGCCGTCGGAGGCGCTGGCGGAGTTCGACGGCACACGGTGGACGGTGTTCATGCTGCTGGTGCTGGCTCCCATCTGCGTGTTGTTCGCGCTGGCAGGTGCAGCGGGCGGGGGCTGATCGTTCAGCGGTGAGACAGGTACAGGACCACGCCAAGCACGATGAGCGTGGCCAGGATGGCCACGGCGAGAAGGCGCATGAGGTGTCGCTGACGGAGTGTCCGGACGGGCTTGCCACAGCGCGGGCACACGGGAGTACGCCCCTGCGAGTAGGTCAGGAACTCCTTCTTGCAGCGGGGGCATACGAGCCGGTCGCTACGGGACTTACCGCTGTCTTTGGCCATGGTGGGGTTCCCTCCCGAATACCTTTGACATCCTTATGGGTTTCCCCTATATTAGCCATTTGCCCATCCTCGGGGCAAGGGGAGTGTCCTTGAGCTTTCTTTCCGGTGTTGATCCGATGCGAACGCCGTTTGCCAGAAAAGAGGACCAGCAGAACGACCGACGCTGGTGTCACGTGGATGCGAGCGGCAAAGTACTGGGCCGCCTGGCCTCCCGCGTGGCCGTCGCGCTGATGGGTAAGGACCGGCCCGACTACACGCCAAACGTGGACACCGGGGCGTACGTCGTGGTGACGAACGCGGAGAAGGTGCGGCTCACGGGCAACAAGCTGGACGAGAAGGTCTATCAGAGATTCTCCGGCTACGCGGGAGGACTCAAAGAGACCTCCGCACGCGAGATGCTCAACAAGCATCCCGAAAGGGTCCTCAAGGAGAGCGTGCGACGGATGCTGCCCAAGAACAAGCTGGGCGTGGCTATGCTCGGGAAGCTGAGGGTGTACGCCGGGCCCGACCATCCGCACGGGAATCACCAGCCGGAGGAACTTAAGGTCTGAGCGTGCTCCGCGCCGAAAAGGGGAGACGATAACACTCAGAGGTTGACGCAGAACATGGCTGACGATTGGATCTGGGGAACGGGACGCCGGAAAGAGGCCGTTGCCAGCGTGCGCATCAAGCCGGGCACGGGGGCTATCAATATCAACGGGCGGGACATGGAGGAGTACTTCACCCGCGAAGACCATCAGCTCGACGTCCGCGAGCCGTTGCGCGTTACCCACAACCAGGGCCGCTACGACGTCCATGTCCGCGTGCGCGGTGGCGGCATCACGGGCCAGAGCGGCGCCGTGAAGCTCGGCCTGGCGCGGGCCCTCCTGGAGAGCGACAGCTCGCTGAAGGACACGCTCCGCGAGCATGGTCTGCTCACCGTTGATGCCCGGAGGGTCGAGAGGAAGAAATACGGCAAACGCGGCGCCCGGCGTTCTCCGCAGTTCAGCAAGCGCTGATACGCCGAAAGCAGGACGCTCGGCGGGATATCCCACTCCTGTCGAGCGCTTCCTTTTTGCGCGGAGCCGCCCGGCCTATTCCTCCTCTGCAAGTTCGTCGACGAGTTCGGGCGGCAGGTTGAAGTTCGAGTAGACGTTGGTGACGTCCTCGTCCTCCTCCATCTCCTCCAGCAGCTTCAGCATCTTGCGGCCCTCATCGGCGGTCAGGTCCACGTAGGTCTTCGGGACCTGGGTGATCTCGGCCGACTCGCGCGTCACTCCGGCGGTCTCCAGCGCTTCCTTCACGCTCTGAAAATCGCCTGGATCGCATGTTACCTCGTAGACCTGCCCCGCCGGCTGGAAGTCCTCCGCGCCGGCCTCGACGACGATGTCGAACAGCTCCTCCTCGGTCATTCCGTCGGGGCTGACCAGCACAAGCCCCCTGGTCTCGAACATCCATGCCACGCAGCCATTCGTTCCCAGCTCGCTGCCATGGCTCTCGAAGATCTTGCGCATGTGGGAAGTGGTGCGGTTCCGGTTGTCGGTAAGGGCATCCACCATGACGGCCGCTCCCCCGGGCCCGTAGCCCTCGTAGCGGACCGGCTCCAGCTCCTGCCCCTCCAGCTCGCCCGCGCCCCGCAGGATGGCGCGTTCGACGTTGTCCTTGGGCATGTTCGCTTCTTTGGCGGACTCGATGGCGTACTTCAGCTCGAGGTTCGTTTCCGGGTCCTTTCCGCCCTGGCGCACGGCGGTCATGATCTGCCGGCTGATGCGACTGAAGAGCCGCCCCCGCCGTGCGTCTTCTCTTGCTTTCTTGTGCTTTATGCCAGCCCAGTGCGAGTGTCCGGCCATCGTCGTTTCCTTTGCATAGGGGGGAACGGGTGAACGGGTAAGTCACGCTCGCCCGCGGACCGGAGGGGGCTTCTCTGGGCGGGGAACCGCCGCTGCGGCGACTCGTGTGGTTGTCCCGTGGCGCATCGGAGGCGCTCTCGAAGAGGTCCCGCGATCGACGGCATTATACCACCCCTTCTGGGCTCTGGAAAGCCCTCCCGCGCGGTCACATCGCCTCCGGGGGGCCGCGGGGCGGTTTGCACGGCTCCCCTCGTCCCTGTATGCTGTTGCGTCCTCCCATCACGTCAGAGGAGCGACATGCGATGGCCGAAGTGGTGTGCATGGGTGAGTTGCTGGTCGAGTTCGTCTCCACCGCAGACAACGTCTCGCTCGTGGATACGCCCGGGTTCATCAAGGCGCCCGGCGGCGCGCCCGCCAACGTGGCCGTCGCCGTTCAGAAGCTCGGCATGGACGCCGGTTTCGTGGGCAAGGTGGGGGACGATCCGTTCGGCGAGTTCCTGCGCAGGAGCCTGCAGGAGGAGAACGTCGAGGTCACCTACCTGCTGACCGACCCGCAGGCGCGAACGACGGCGGTGTTCGTGGCGGTGTGGGACGACGGTCGCAAGGACCTGTGCTTCTACCGGAACCCCGGGGCGGACATGATGCTGACGGCGGATGAGATCACCGAGGATGTGTTCGACGGGGCACGCTGCTTCCACTACGGTTCGATCACCTTCATCGACGAGCCCGCCGCCCGGGCCCAGCGCGAGGCGTTGGCCATCGCCAGGGAGAGAGGATTGATGGTCTCCTATGATCCGAATTACCGGCCGACGTTGTGGCCCGACGAGGCGACGGCGCGACGCGTGATCCAGGATTCCTTCCGGTACTGTCACCTGGCCAAGGTCAGCGAGGAGGAATGGCAGGTCGCCACCGGATGCGAAGGCTTCCAGGAGGGGGTCGACGCGGTGCTCGACAGGGGGGTGGAGCTTCTGGTCGTCAGCCTGGGCCCGCGCGGCGCCGTGGTGACCAACGGCGACTACTGCACCGAGGTGCCCGGCTGGGAGGTGGACGTGGTGGAGACGACCGGCGCGGGAGACGGCTTCCTGGCAGCCCTGATCACCGGGCTGCTCCCCGAGCGGGAGAGGGCGGGTTCACTGGCGCGCCTCGAGCGGGAGCTGGTCGAGGACGTGGTCCGGCATGCCAACGCGGTCGGCGCGCTCACCTGTACGCGCCCGGGAGCAATCCCCGCGCTGCCGGAGCGGGTGGCCGTGGAGGAGTTCATGCGGACGGCGGGCAAAGCCGGTGGAGTGACCTGATGTCCCTGGACGAATACAGGGAGAAGCGAGACTTCGAGCGAACGCCCGAGCCGCCACCGGGCAGCTCGAGCCGCAGGGGCAACCTGTATGTGATCCAGAAGCATGACGCCAGCAGGCTGCATTACGACCTGCGCCTGGAGTACGACGGTGTGCTGCTGTCCTGGGCCGTGCCCAAGGGTCCTTCGCTGAACCCGGCCGACAAACGACTGGCCGTGCGCACCGAGGATCACCCGCTCGACTACGCGAACTTCGAGGGCGTCGTCCCCGAGGGAGAGTACGGCGGCGGCACAGTGATGGTCTGGGATACCGGCACGTTCGGGAACATCAAGGACATTCCCCTTGCCGAGGCACTGGCGGCAGGCCACGTCGAAGTGCAGCTCCACGGCGAGAAGTTGAAGGGAGCCTGGGCACTGATCCAGATGAAGGGGCGGGGGGAGAAGAACTGGCTCCTGGTGAAAATGAAGGACGACCACGCGGACCGGGAGACGGACGTCACCGAGTCTTTGCCCGATTCGGCGCTGAGTGGGCGCTCCCTGGAGGAGATCGCGGCGGGAGGCCCGGCGGACGCGTAGAGACTTCTGCCAGTTTGCGGACGGTGAGATGGTGTGCTTGCCACGACCTCGCGGGATGCAGTCCGTGGTATGCCTGCTCGGCTTTGTGGCGGCCGGTGCGCTGTTCGCCGTCCTGGTGAGCTCGGGCATGTGGCCCGAGTACTCCGCCGACCCGCGCCTCAGGCGCGCCGTCCATGCCGTTCTCACCACGCGGGCGAGCCGCCACCGGCAGGCCTTCGCCCGGACGCCCGGCGGAACGGCCGTCTTGCCCGTGCGGCCCCGCTTTGAGCGCGCCCGGGCCATAGCACTCGCCGTGGAATTCGCCTCCCTCCGGGGCCGGATGCTGGCTCGGATGGCGATGGCGAGGCAACCCGCAGAGCTGGAGCGCGCCCGGGGAGAGGCGCGCCTGGTGTCCGTGTTCGAGCGCGAACGCCTGGCCGATTTCCTGAAGGTGGAGTCGTCCCGTGCGGAAGTGGTGGCCTGCGCCCTGGGATGGCCGCAGGCGGGCTTCCCGTCCGATGGCTCCGCGCTGTGCCGGATGGCGGTGCAGGCTGCGTTCGATACGCCGGCCGGGGCCGACCGGGCAAAGCGGGCGCTGGCGAAGCACGCCCAGCTCGGGCCTGACCAGGCCGAGACCGTGCTGGCGATGCGCGGAGTGATGGAGCTGCTGGAGGGCCGCCCGGGCGCCGAAGTGGGGCTCCGGGCGGTCTGCCGGCGGTACCCCGGCGTGGAGGAACTGATCCGGTCGGGCCTCGGGACAGCGCGAGGCGAACTGGAGGACGACGCCCCGAGCAGCTATACTCCCTGACGTCATTGGACCCACCGCTGGAGGGCAGGCCGTGAGAAGCTACAGGGCGAACGTCGTCGGCAGCAATGAGGTCCTGCTGGAGAAGGTCGCCGCGGCGCTGACGTTCGGGGCCCGGTTCCGGGGCCTCATGCTCCGGCGGGACATGCCCCGCTCCGAGGGTTTGCTCATACCCGGCTGCCGGAGCGTACACACCTTCCTCATGCGCTTCCCGCTCGACCTGGCTTACCTGGACGACGACAACACCGTGGTGAAGGTGGTGCACTCGCTGAAGCCCTGGCGGCTGTCTTTTTGTGCGCGGGCAAGCTCCGTGCTGGAGATGCCGTCCGGCCGTGCGCGGGAGGCAGGCTTGCAGGTGGGGGACCGGCTGGAGCTTCGGCCCCTCGGGGGGTGAGAAGAAGGCGAGCGGGGTGCCGGCCGGCTACGCGATGCGGCCACTTCCGGCGGGGTCGGCTCCGCCTGTCAGTCTTCGCCCTGACCCCAGTTCTCGGGCCGAAGGCCACGAACCGCCGCCCCTGCCTGCCACATCTCGGACTCGCGCATCTCCCGCAGCTCCTCCGTCAGCCTCTCCTGGTAGTCGGGCCGGCTGTTGGCGTCCAGCACAATCTGCGTTTCGGTACCGTCCTTGACGCGTTTGTAGAGCTCCTCGAAGACCGGCTCGACGGCTTCGCGGAACCTGTGCCGCCAGTCGAGCGCTCCGCGCTGCGCCGTGGTGCTGCAATTGGCGTACATCCAGTCCATTCCGTTCTCGGCGACCAGTCTGATGAGGCTCTGGGTCAGCTCTTCGACGGTCTCATTGAAGGCTTCACTGGGGCTGTGCCCGTGCTCGCGCAGGAGGTTGTACTGCGCCTCCATGATGCCGGTCAGGGCGCCCATCAGCACGCCGCGCTCGCCGGTCAGGTCGCTCCACACCTCGTGCTCGAAGGAGGTGGGGAACAGGTAACCGGACCCGACGGCGATGCCGACCGCCATGCAACGCTCCTCGGCGCGCCCGGTGGCGTCCTGGAAGACGGCGTAACTGCTGTTGATGCCGCCGCCCTCCAGGAAGTTCCGGCGCACG
>JASFTU010000016.1:0-11696 GCA_050050635.1 Candidatus Brocadiaceae bacterium | reverse complement strand
TCCGAGGTTCTGCTCGGCCATGCGGATGGTCTCCCGGCAGGCTACCCCGCGGCATCGTCGCTCATGATGTCGCAGGTGGCCCACCCCAGGAGGAAGTCGGCCAGCTCACCGAACTTGCAGTTGAGCATCAGGCCGACCCAGCCCAGGTGCAGCAGCTTGGGGCAGTTGACCAACTGCCCGTCCGTCGGGCCGGGTCCCTGGCTCAGTCCGATCACGCCGACCCGCCAGGGATCGGGGGAGGCGGGGTCCGTTGCATCAAAGTCCCGGTAGCCGAACTGCTCGTAGCCCCACAGCGCGAGGCCGCCGGCGTTGTGTCGCATTTCCATGCCGCCGACCTCTCTTCCGCCCGTGCCCAGAAGCGTGCCGTCGACGTGTGAGTAGCCGAGCGAGAATACGTTGAGGAATCCGCCGTAGAGCGAAAAGCCGGGCTCGGCAGACACCGTCACGCCTGCATCGAGGATGTCCAGCGCGTCGTTGCCCCTGTCCGCCCAGTAGGTGGCGCACCCTCCGGACAGAAGAACGACCAGCAACAGGCCGAATGCCACAAAGCGTTCCCGCGCACGACTCATCGACGTCCCCCCCTCCCCGGCGGTCAGGATAATCCTCGGCGCCGGTTTCCCGACGCCGAACGCGCTCACGTGGCGACTATACCAGAATCCGGTTCGGCCCATCAAGAAGAGGGCCGAGCGGGCGCCGTTGACACTCCGCGGAGCCTGTGATACAAATCGTTCAGGCGCAAAGCTGTAGGTTGATTTGGGCCCAACGACAGGACTCCCACGAGCGCGACGGGTCCCGACTGCCCACCCAGCCGGACGGTTTCGCGGGGAAGACGGAACGCTTCCTCTCCCGAAAGCCGTCCGCTCAGGCCGTCGCGTGCGGAGGATCACCGTGAGCGAAAAAGACACGGTCGTTCTTGCATACTCCGGCGGACTCGACACGTCGGTGGCGGTCAGATGGATCCAGGAGACCTACGATCTGGACGTCATCACGCTGACCATCGACCTGGGCACGCACGAGGACCTGGAGACCATCCGCGAACGCGCCCTCGAGGTCGGAGCGGTCAAGGCGCTGGTGGTGGATGCCACCGACGTGTTCGTGGAGTACTTCATCTGGCCCGCCCTGAGGGCCGGGGCGCTCTACGAGGGAGTTTATCCGCTGGCCACGGCCCTTGGACGCCCTCTGATCGCCAAGTTGCTGGTGGACACGGCGCACCAGCACGGGGCCCGGGCCGTGGCGCACGGCTGCACGGGGAAGGGCAACGATCAGGTCCGGTTCGACGTCGGCATCAGGACCCTCGATCCGGAACTGCAGATCGTCGCGCCGGCCCGCGAGTGGGGTATGACCCGCGAGGACGAGATCGACTACGCCCGGCGCCACGACATAGAGGTGGACGTGACCAGGAAGAGCCCGTACTCGACCGACGAGAACCTCTGGGGCCGGAGCATCGAGTGTGGAGCCCTGGAGGACCCCTGGACGGAACCGCCCGAGGAGGCATTCGCGTGGACCGTCAACCCGGTGGACGCCCCGGATGAGCCAGAGTACGTGGAGATCGAACTCGAGCGCGGCGTCCCCGTGGGCCTGGACGGCCGGGAGTTGGACGGGGCGGACCTGATCCAGGAGCTGAACCATCGTGCCGGGCGGCACGGCGTCGGACGCATCGACCACGTCGAGAACCGGGTGGTCGGCATAAAGAGCCGCGAGCTCTACGAAGCTCCAGCGGCCGTGGTGCTGCACGCCGCCCACTCCGCGGTGGAAGGGATGACCATGACCCGGCCGACCCTTCGCTTCAAGCGGTCGGTCGCCGAGCACTACGCCGACATGATCTACGACGGCCTGTGGTACAGCAAGTTCCACCAGGACCTGGCGGCTTACGTGCTCAGCAGCCAGCAGGTGGTGAACGGGACGGTGAAGATGAGGCTGTTCAGGGGTCAGGCCGCGAGGGCGGGCGTGCAGAGCCCGTTCTCCCTGTACCGGAAGGCACTGGCCACCTACGAGGAGGGCGACGAGTTCGACCACCGCGCGGCCCTGGGGTTCATCGCACTTCACGGCCTGCCGGTGCGCACGCAGGCCCGGGTGTTGAAGGCGGCGCTGCCCGAGGAAACCCTCCGGCCGAAGCTCAATCCGCCCGAGCTGACGGCCGAATAGGAACTGATGAGCATCAGGATCCTTCCCAGCAGTCTGGCCAGCAAGATCGCCGCCGGGGAGGTGATAGAACGGCCCGCCTCGGCGGTGAAGGAGCTGGTGGAGAATTCGCTGGACGCGGGCGCCGGCCGCGTCGAGGTGGACCTGGAGGACGGCGGCATGTCGCTGATCCGGGTCGTTGACGACGGGTGCGGCATGAATGAGGACGATCTGGCCCTCGCCTTCGCGGGGCACGCCACCAGCAAGCTGTCCTGTGAGGAGGACCTCTTCAACATCCAGACGATGGGGTTCCGCGGCGAAGCCCTGGCGAGCATCGGCGCGGTCTCCCGCGCGCGCATCGTCTCCCGCACGCCGGACAGTGAGGCCGGCTACGAAGTGGAGATGGAGGCGGGCGTGATCTCCCCGGTCAGGGCGTGTGGAGCCCCGGTCGGCACGCAGGTCGAGGTGCGGAATCTCTTCGCCAACGTCCCGGTGCGGAGGAAGTTCCTCAAGACGACCGCCACGGAGATGGCGCACATCACCGAGGCGGTCACCCGACTGGCCCTGGTGCGGCCCGACGTGCACTTCGTGCTGACCCACAAGGGGCGGAAGATCTTCAACCTGCCGCCTGCCGAGAGCGCCGACCGGCGGATCGGCGAATTCTTCGGGCGTGAGGTGGCCGACAACCTCATCCCCCTCCGCTGGCGCAGCCCTGAACTGGAGATAGAAGGTTACCTTCTGCCCCCGTCCGTGGACCGCCGCAACACCCGCATGCAATACACCTACGTGAACGGGCGTTACGTGCGGAACCGCACGCTGCTGCACGCGATAGCGGAGGCATACAGGCGGCTGATGACCTCCGACCGGAGGCCGGTCTGCTTCCTGCTGCTCACTATGGACCCCCGCGCGGTGGACGTCAACGTTCACCCCACGAAGCTGGAGATCAAGTTCAGACAGCCCGGAGATGTCCACCAGCAGGTGCTGAACGCAATGCGCGAGTGCCTGCGCGAGGCCAAGATCACTCCCCAGGTCACCCTCACCCGGGGAGGCCCCGGCGAGGAGTCCCGTGAAGCCGTCCGGCGCGCCATCGGCGACTTCTTCTCGGGGGCCTCGTCCGGGAACCAACGCCCCGCCCCGGCCGCCGTCGCGGCAACGGAGGGGGGCGGGCAAGGCGCCCCGGCAGTCGCCCGCTCCCGTTTCGGCAACTGCATGCAGGTGCTCGATACCTACCTGGTCGAGGAGGAAGAGCAGGGGCTGTGCATCATCGACCAGCACGCCCTGCATGAGGCGATCCTCTACAACGAGATCGAGGATCGACTCGAACAGGGCAGCCTCAACAGCCAGCAGCTGCTGGTCCCGGAGCTGGTTGAGCTGCCCCGGCAGGAGTTTTATGCCGTCATGGAGATGAAGGAGCAACTGGCGCGATTCGGCATGGAGATCGAGGCCTTCGGGGAGCAGACCGTCATCGTCCGCTCCTTCCCACAGATCCTGGACAGGTTCGACGGGAGGAGCTTCTTCGAGGACCTCCTGGCCGAGCTCGAGGGCCCGGAAGGTGCACGGAAGGTGGACGGTCGCCTGGAGAAGGTCGTCAAGATGATGGCCTGCCGGGCCGCCGTCAAGGCCGGCCAGAGATTGAGCCCCGAGCAGATCCGCCACCTCCTGGCAAAGCGACGCGCCGGGGGCCCCACCGACAACTGCCCGCACGGACGACCGACGACCATCCGGCTGCGCAAAGCGGAACTGGACAGGAAGTTCCGCCGGACGTGACCGTGCGGGGGCTTGAAAAGCCCGGGCCGTGGTGTTTAGATGGGCCTTTTCCACGGCCTCCCCTCCGGGGCTTTCCCCGGGTGAGGTCGGCCCGGGAGGAACCGGGGCTCTCGCCTGCGTGGGTCCCCGTCCGGTCATGCATGACAGAGCGAAACCGCCAGCGGCCGCCGACTTGCCGGGCAGGCTGTACGACCTGCTGGAGAGGGAACTCGACCAGGGCAACCCTCTCCTTTCGCCCGAGCAGCAGGAGAGGTTCCGGAAGTACTACGGCAAGCTGGTTGCGCACCCGGGGCGACGGCGTTTCTACCGCTACAACTGGCGCCGCCGCATCGAACAGGTTGCCCGGCTGCTGCGCGCCCTGGCGCAGGATGGGGAAGAGGTGCGCATTCTGGACGCCGGCTGCGGTTACGGCACGGAATCGATTCTCTGGGGCGGGCTGGCCCGGAATGTTCGGGTGCTGGCCGTGGACTGCGACCCCCGGTTGATACGTGCCGCCAGGGAACGGCTGCGCTACTACGCAGAAACACTCGGCAGGCCACTGTCGGTGGAGTTCGTCAACGACGACGCCGTCAATGTCCTGTCCGGCGGGGGATTCGACATGGTGTGGGCGATGGAGGCCGTCTCGCACATACACCCGGCGGAGCGTTTCCTGGCCGCAGCGGCGGCCGCGCTTGCTCCCGGGGGTTACCTCGCCGTCTCGGACAGCAACCTGCTGAACCCGATCATGGCACTGCAGGTATGGCGTCTGCGCTGGCGGGGGGTATTGACCGACGAACGCAGGACCGAGGCCGGCCTGCGGGTGCGCATGGTGTGCGAACGGCTGTTCTCGCGGCTGGGGATGCTCGCCCGGCTGCGGGGCCTTGGCCTTGCCATCCGACACTGCGAGGTACACGTGTTCTTCCCGCCCTGGTTGCCCGCGAGCGGCGGATTGTTCAGCCTGGCCGGCGCGTGGGACCGGCTCCTGGGTGCCGTGCCGGGCTTGAAAGAGCTGGGCGGAGTGTACACCATAGTGGCCCAGAAGCGGCACCCGTTATTCCGCCGGGCACAGCCGGCGGAGAAAGGACGGAGACACCGCGGCAATGGATAGATTGAGCGTCGAACTGGGACAGCGCTCCTACGACGTGCTGATCGCCTTTGACCGGTTGTCCGAACTGGGGCCGGTTCTGAGGGAAGAGGCCCCGGTGCGTGACAACGTGGCGGTCATCACGAGCCCGAGGGTGGGCGGCCTCTACTTCGGGGCGCTGGAGGCGGGTCTGCGGGCGGGGGGCTTCGAGCACCTCGGCCGCTGGGATCTGCCGGACGGAGAGGAGAACAAGAACCTGGCCAACTTCGTTGCCGCCGCGCGCTGGCTGGCGCGCTTCACCCCCGATCCGTCGGTCCTCCCGGCGGTGGTCGCACTGGGCGGCGGCGTGGTGGGCGACCTGGCCGGGTTCGCCGCCGCCACGTTCCGGCGGGGTGTGCCCTACGTCCAGGTCCCCACGACCCTTCTGGCCGCCGTGGACAGCAGCGTGGGGGGAAAGACGGCCGTCAACCTGCCCGAGGGGAAGAACCTGGTGGGTGCGTTCTACCAACCCGCTCTGGTCTTCGCCGACCTGGCCACCCTCCAGACCCTCGAGGAGCGCGAGCTGCGGTCCGGGGTGGCCGAGGTGATCAAGTACGGCATAGCGCTCGATGCAGCGTTCTTTGAGTTCCTGGAGGGGTGCGTCGAGGAACTGCTCGCTCTCGACCGGGAGGTGCTGGCTCGGGTGGTGAGGAGGTGCATCGAGCTGAAGGCCGATGTCGTGCGGCAGGACGAACGTGACGACCGCGGTGTACGGATCTGTCTGAACTTCGGTCACACGCTCGGGCACGCCATCGAGAAGGCGTCCCGAGCCCGGCTCAGGCACGGCGAGTGCGTGGCCGTCGGCATGATCGCCGCCGCCCACATATCGGTCCGCTGCGGACTGTGCGCGCCCGAGGTCCGCGACCGGCTGACCGACGCGCTGTCCCGGGCGGGACTGCCCACACACGTTGAGGGCATTGATCCGGGTCACGTGCTGGAGTTGATGCAGCATGACAAGAAGTTCGTCAGCGGCAGGAATCGGTTCGTCCTGCTGACGGGCGTGGGCGAGTGGACCGAGTACGAAGGCGTTCCCCGCGAGGTCATAACCGAAGCGGCCCGGGCCGTGCTGGCCTGAGTCGGACCTGCGGTCGAGTGGAGCTGTCTCAGTAGGGAGAGAGTCGGGATGATCACCATCCAGGACTTCAAGAAGGTGGAGATGAAGGCCGGCAAGGTCGTATCCGTGGACGAGCACCCGAACGCGGACAAGTTGCTGATACTGCGAGCGGACCTGGGGGAGGAAAGGCCGCGCACGCTGGTGGCCGGGCTGAAAGACTACTACTCCGCCGAAGAGCTGGAGGGCAAGAACATCGTGGTGGTGACCAACCTGGAACCGGTCCAGTTGCGCGGCGTGCGAAGCGAGGGCATGCTGCTGGCGGCCCAGGAAGGCGACAAAGTCGTTCTGCTGACGCTGGACCAGGACATCGCCCCCGGCTCCCCTGTGCTGTAAGGTGAGGGGGAGCGGGACCGCGTGCATGCCCCGTCAGGGAGCTCTGCGGGAGGGAAGGACGTCCTTTGTCGGTGCCTTGACACCCGAGCAGGGATGGAGTATAGTGGCCTCGTTCAATCTTCGGGCAAGGGCCCGCCTCTGTGCACTTCAGCCAGTTCTGCCTGCGGGGCACTGCGCGTACCCGAATATGCCGACGCCGTGTCCCCGGACGGGCTGGCGGGTTCTGTTCAGTGAACGGCATATGTCAGTCAGGAGAGAGGCTTGGAGAACTTAGGTATTCGCGACCTGATCAAGGCCGGGTTCCACTTCGGCCACCGCACCAGCCGGTGGGACCCGCGAATGAAGCCGTACATTTTCAAGCGGCGGAACCTGATCCACATCATCGACCTGCGGGAGACCCTCCGCGGGCTGATCATCGCGCGTAAGCTTGCCCGGGCCGTGGCGGCCCGGGGCGACTACGTCCTGTTCGTGGGCACGAAGAAACAGGCGCGCAACCTGGTGGAACGGGAGGCCGGGCACTGCGGTATGCCGTACGTGGCCGAGCGCTGGCCGGGCGGCCTGCTGACCAACTACGTGACCATCCGCAAGCGACTGGATCGCCTGGAGGAGCTGGAGGAGCTGGAGCGAACCGGCCAGATGGAGCTCTACAGCAAGAAGATGGTTTCTTCGCTCCGCCGTGAGAAACGCAAGATCCTGCGCAACCTGGGCGGTGTCCGGGAGATGGATCGCCTGCCGGGCTTGATTGTCTGCGTGGACCCCGCCCGGGAGCACATCGCCGTCAACGAGGGCAAGAAGCTCCAGATCCCCCTGATCGCCCTCACGGACACTGACGGCAACCCCGACGACATTGACGTCGTCGTGCCGGGCAACGACGACTCCATCGCGGCCATAGAGATCTTCCTCCACACGGTCTCCGAGGCCGTTCTGGAGGGCCTGGCCGAACGGGGTGAAGTCCCGCCCGCAAGGGCGGTCGCGGCAGAGGCGGAAGGCGCGACTGAAGCGGTTGAACCGGAACGGCCGGAGCCGACCGAGGAGCCCGAAGCCGAAGAGCCGGAGGCGACCGAAGAGGACGCCGAGCCGGTGGAGGCCGCGCCGGAACAGGCAGTCGAGCCAGAACCGGAGTGATCCCCGCTCGCCGTGAGCCGTCTATTCCGAG
Organism: Candidatus Brocadiaceae bacterium; assembly: GCA_050050635.1. Classification (GTDB taxonomy): domain Bacteria; phylum Planctomycetota; class Brocadiia; order SM23-32; family SM23-32; genus JASFTU01. Next base: position 4,103 of record JASFTU010000016.1, on the reverse strand, counting down.
GAAACCACAGACGCCAGCACTGCAGGGAGCAACGGATGCCCATCTCCGCCCAACAGGTCAAGGAACTCCGCGACAGGACCGGCGCGGGCCTGATGGACTGCAAGCGCGCGCTGGTCGATGCCGACGGCGACATTGAGAAGGCCCGCACGATCCTGCGCGAGAAGGGCATGGCCCGAGCCCAGCAGAAGCGCGGCCGTGAGACCAGCGAAGGCGCCATCTTCTCCTACGTCCACAACAACAACCGTATCGGCGTGCTCGTCGAGCTCGCATGCGAGACCGACTTCGTTGCCCGGAATCCCGAGTTCGAGGAACTGGGCAGAGAGCTGGCCATGCAGGTGGCCGCGATGAGCCCCCTGGCCGTGCGCAGGGAGGAACTGCCGGAGGAAAGGGTGCAGGACGAGCGCGAAATCTACTTGCAGCAATGCGCCGACAAGCCCGAACATATCCGGGAGCGCATCGTGGAGGGCAAGCTGGGCAAATTCTGTGAGGACGTTTGCCTGCTGGAACAGCCCTACATACGCGATGACTCCAAAACCGTTGCCGACCTGGTGAAGGAAGCCATCGCCAGGCTCGGGGAGAACATACGCGTCGAAAGGTTCGCACGGCTCGAGCTTGGCGAGTAGCCGGCTCGGTCCAGGCACTTTGTGCCGGGGGCTTTACCCATGGCGAACGAGCCCGCACCGCAACGCGTGCTTCTGAAACTCAGCGGCAACGTCTTCAGCGCAACGGATTGTGGGCCTTTCGAGGAGGAGGCGCTCCGCTACATCGCCGAGGAACTGGAGGATGCAGCCGCTGCTTCCACCCAGATTGCGGCTGTCGTCGGCGGGGGGAACGTCATAAGGGGAGCACGGTTCTGCCCCGATGGGAGCGGTCGTATCCTGGCTGACTACGCCGGCATGCTGGCCACGGTCATCAATTCCCTCCTGCTGCGCAATGCGATGCAGAGCCGTGGGATGAGCGTCACCCATTACGGCGCCTTCGCCATACCGCGGATGGTCGAGGTCTTCGAGCCGGAGTGCTGCATCCGTGACATGGAAGAGGGGAAGCTCGTCCTGCTGGCCGGCGGCACCGGCAACCCACTGCTGACGACCGACACCGCCGCCGCGCTGCGGGCCGTCGAGATCGGCGCTGATCTGCTGCTGAAGGCAACCCGCGTAGAGGGCGTTTACTCCGCCGACCCCGAGCAGGATCCCGAGGCGGAGCTGTTTCGCCGGATCTCCTACCGGGACGTGCTGGAAAGGAAGCTCGGGGTGATGGACCTGGCGGCCGTCTCGCTGTGCATGGAGCACCGTCTGCCGGTGCGGGTGTTCGACTTCGGGGTGAAGGGCAACATCCGACGGGCGGCCACCGGCGAACCAGTTGGGACGCTGATAGGGAGCGATGGAGATGCCCGTTGACGAGATACTTCTGGATGCCGAAGAACGCATGGAGAAGGCGCTGCAGGTCTTTCAGGAGAACCTGAGGGGTATCCGCACGGGCACGGCCAGCGCCGGCCTGGTGGAGAACGTCCGGGTCGATTACTACGGCTCTCCCACCCCGTTGTAGCAACTGGCACAGATCGCCGTCCCCGATCCGCAATTGATCGTGATCAAGCCGTACGATCCGGGCTCGCTCGGAGATATCGAGAAGGCCATCCAGGCCAGTGACATCGGCATCAATCCGCAGAACGATGGCAAAGTGATCCGCCTGGCCGTCCCGCCCTTGAGCCAGGAGCGGCGCGAGAAGCTCGCAGGCCGCGTCAAGACCCTGGCCGAGGAGACGCGCATTGCCGTGCGGAACATCCGGCGCGACGCAAACCGCAGCCTGGACCGGGAGGAGAAGGAGTCCAGCCTGAGTGAGGACCAGTGTCGGCGCGCCAAGGACGCCGTGCAGGAGCTGACCGACCGGTTCGAAGAACAGGTGGACGAGGCCCTCGCGAAGAAGACCGACGACATCATGAAAGTGTGAGTAAGCACCCGGTCCGCGACGCTTCCTCGTCTCGGCCGGCCCGCCCGGTCGCTCCAGTGCCGGTGGCGCGCTTCCTCAGCCCTTCCGGGAGTTGCCGTAGCGCATCTCGTCTCGCCGTTCCGCCGACCCACGGCCCAACAAGCGGTCCCCCTGCGGGCTGGGGAAGGGTGGTTTTGGGGGTAGCGCTTCTATATAATGAGAAGTTGCGGAGGATGATGGCGCGGTTGGATGCGGACCCCTTCTGCTTGAGGCCTGGACCCGATGGGCAAGCTGATGTGGGAGCCGGGCGGCGTCCGCAGGCGCGGACCTTCCGAGTTCTCCCCTGACCAGTACTCCCAGCTACTCGGCCGTCTCGGCGAGGCCACGGGAGTGGAGATCCGTCTGAGCGAAGAGCGGGAGCAGAGGCGTTCCGGCGCAGCAGCGGCGCCTGTGCGGCTCGGGGGCAGCCGGACAGGATGGGTCGTGCGGGCCGACTCGGGCTCCGAGGACGCTCAACGTGTCGCCGAGGTCGCCGCCGAGGTCATCAGTCGCATCTTCACGGTCGATCAGGACATCGCCGGCCTCTCTATGGAACTGGCCGACCGCTACGAAGAGCTGAACTTCCTCTACGAGATGGGCGACCGCGTGGGGGCCCTGCTGGACGAGGATGAGATCTGCGATTTCGTCGCCGAGGAGGCCGCCTGGCTGCTGGATTGCGAACGGGCTTCCGTCATGGTGGTGGACCCCGACGGTGGCGAACTGCGCATAAAGGCCGCCGTCGGACTGCCCGAGGAGATATCCGACGAAGTGTCCGTCCGGCCGGGAGAGCGGATCAGCGGCAAGGTCTTCGAGAGTGGGCACGCGATGGTGGTCAACGAGGGCGACCCCATGCCCGCCGACTCGCTGAACGTGGCGGCGTTGCGGGAGTCTAACTCCTTCCTCAGCGTGCCGCTGAAGATCAGCCCGGAGAGCGGACGTGAGGAACAGATAGTCGGCGTAATCAACCTCACGCGCAAGCGCCGGGGCGGTATGTTCACCGCCAGCGACCTGAAGCTGGTCGGTGCCGTTGCGGCCACCACGGCGACCCAGATCCACAATTGCCGCCTGATCAACGCCGAGCGCGAACGACAGCGTCTCGAGCATGAACTGGAACTGGCCGCCCGGATCCAGCTCAGCCTCCTGCCCGAGAAGCCGCTCACGGCCGGACCGGTGGAAGCGGGGGGCTGCTGCCGACCTGCACGCCACGTGGGGGGAGACCTGTTCGACTACTGGGTGCAGGGCTCCCACGTGTGCATCATCGTGGCCGACGTCTCGGGGCACGACATCGGGGCCGCCCTGATGGCCGCCGCCGTCCGGAGCGTCGTCCGCAGTGAAGCCGGGCACCGGCGGTCGGTGGCCGGCCTGATGGGACGCGTCAACCGCGCGCTCTTCGAGGACCTGGTCCGTTCCGAGCTCTTCATCAGCGCGTTCTACGCGGAGATCGAGATCGCCACGGGGCAGATGACGTTCTGCCGGGCAGGGCACCCCAAGCCGCTCCTGGTGCAGGGACAGCAGAGGGACTGGCTTGACACGGAGGGCATGCTCCTGGGGCTCGATGAAGACGGCTCCTACGAGGACCGAACAGTGCAGCTCAACCAGGGCGCCGTCGTGGTGCTCTACACGGACGGGCTCATGGAGGCCATGGGCGAGGAGGGGGAGTACTTCGGCGTGGAGGGCGTGGCGGAGGCCACGGTGGAATCGCTCTCCCGTCCGGCGGGGAACCTGGCGGTCAGCATTGTCGAGGCCGCCCGCCGCCATTGCGACGGCTCGCCTCTGTCCGATGACATGACGGCGCTGGTGGCCCGTTACGGGATGCCCGAAGGGGACGACGCATGAGCCAGAACTCCGAGACAGGGCTGCAGAGCAAGTTCTTCTACGCCGGCATCCTGTTCGCCGTGAACTTCGGCATTGTGGGGCTGATCTGGCGGTTCCGGGGGGTGAACTGGATACTGCTTGTCTTCAGCATCGGCTGGGTCCTCCTGGTCACCGCCTTTGCCTGGGAGATCGTTACGCGGGCGGAGCGTCTGGACCAGATTGTGCAGGCGCGCACTAACGCACTGGAGGAGACCAACCGCCATCTGACCGCCGTTCTGGGTCGGCTGCGCGCGTTCCACCGGATAAGCTACGAGATCAACCAG
>JASFTU010000015.1:0-11851 GCA_050050635.1 Candidatus Brocadiaceae bacterium | reverse complement strand
GAACGCCAACCGGTGGTCACGGAGTTTGGCCCTGCAGTGAAAGTTAGCCGAAGGGCACCGGCGATCTATCTGGTCCGGGTCCATATTCGAGCCGTAGGCAAAGTAGGGCATCCCGTGACCTCAGTAAGTAACGTCATCTTCTCGCACGCGCATGGGTTCATCCACGGCGTCCACGCGCAACCAGTAGTGCGAGATCTTGGTGACTTTGTGCCAGTCGAGGCCGGCGGGGTCCTTCACGGGCTTCTGGAGGACGGGCTCCGATTCGCAACCGGTGACAACGTAGAGGCAGTAGCAGTCGCAGCAACCCTTGGCCGCGCGCCGCTCGTTCGGTGTAAGCAGAATGCTCCCCCCGGAACCGCCCAGGCCCTTGACCTCTATCAGCCGCAACTCGCCCGAGTTCGGATCCACGCTGCCCAGATCATAGCCCAAGTTCCTCCCGTGCACACCCTCGACCTTCCGCCCCCGCTCGCGCCCATATTCCATAGCGACACGCTTAGTCTACCGGGTCCCGCCCGGGAAACGCTCTCACCATGTGGATTATTGCAGACAGGCGCTGGGAAGTCAAGGCTGTATTCTGCACGGCACCGGAAGAGAAGCGCAGAGGCACTTCTGGGGGGGCGGTGCCGTTGCGGTGGGCGCTGCCCCGCGCTCAGTGTTCGAGCCAGGTGTTCTCCACCCACGTCATGCCGGCCAGGTCGGCGTCCCCCCAGTGGCCGGGGCGGCGGCCCTCCACCCGCGTGAAGACGTCCGTGTCGGCCGGGATGCCGTAGCGCCCGCCGGAGGGGACGGGCTGACCCGCCGCCCGCGGGTTGGGAAGGAACGGCTCGGCGCCGCCCAGACGCCAGGGGGTGCCCCGCCACTCCAGCTCCAGCCATTCGACGTGCCCGTCGGCGTAGAGGAAGTTGCCCCCCTCCTCGTGGTTGCTCTCGCCGATCCAGTAGAGGCGCCCTCCCTCGCCCTGGTGGATGCCGTGGGTGCACTCGTCCCCGTAGATGACGCGGTAGGGGGCGGGGTTGGTGGCGACGCTGGTTCCTTCCTTCCAGCCGCCGTCGTAGAAGTAGCTGGGCGGGGCGGGGGGAAGCTCGCCCTGGTGGCCGGGCCGGAGGGGTTCGCCGTCGGGGGAGACGTAGAAGTTGCCGCAGTAGAGGAAGTCCCGGGCGCCGGCGGCGATGCGGACGTTGTCCCCGGTGGAGGGGCATTCGAACAGGTAGAGCTTGGAGACGAACTGGGGGTAGAGGCAGGCCAGGGAGCCGGTGGGGTCGGGCCAGTCGGGGTGGTCGGGGCAGACGCTGACGCGGTTCCAGGGCCAGGCGTCGCGATGGCTAGTCTGGTACATGGACATAGCCATGCCGACCTGACGGACGCGAGAGAGGCACTTCATCTCGGTGGCCTTGACGCGGCTTTCCTCCAGGACGGGTAGCAGCAGGAGGGCGACGATGACCATGATGACCAGTACGACGGCGAGTTCGACGGCTGTGAAGGCTTTTCTCACCGGTTTTTCCTCTCCGGGACGGGTTCCCGATTCAATCGTAGCGTGCGGGGGTCGGGTGTCAAGGCCAAAGTCATGGCTCGCCGGCTCCGAACATGGCGGCGTGGTTGAGGGGTCCGCGGCCTCGTCCGAGCGGCAGGGAGGCCTGGAGGGCGCGCTGGAGTGCGTCGCGGGCCCATTCGACGGCGCGGGGGACGTCGGCGCCGCGAGCCAGGGCGCAGGCGATGGCGGCGGAGTAGGTGCAGCCGGTCCCGTGGGTGTCGGTGGTGGGGACGCGCGGGCGGACGACGGTGGTGAAGGCGTCGCCGTCGAAGAGCAGGTCGGCCGGATCGCCCTCCAGGTGGCCGCCCTTGACCAGGACCCAGTCGGGGCCGAGTTCGTGGATGCGGCGGGCGGCCTCGCGCATGGCGTCGGGGTCGCGGACCTCCTCGAGTCCGGCCAGATGGGCGGCTTCGGCAAGGTTGGGGGTGAGGAGCGTGGCGAGGGGGAGGAGGAGGTCGCGGAGCGCGTCGCGGGCGTCGGGTTCGAGGAGGGGGTCGCCGGATTTGGCGATCATGACGGGGTCAACGACCAGGGGGCGGATGCGGTGTCGGCGGACGGCGTCGGCGACGGCGCGGACGATGGGAGCGTTGGCGAGCATGCCGGTCTTGGCGGCGTCGATGCCGATGTCTTCGGCGACGGCGTCGATCTGGAGCGCGACGAACTCGGGGCTGACCGGGAAGATGGCGCGGACGCCGGTGGTGTTCTGGGCGGTGAGCGCGGTGATGGCGGAGGAGCCGAAGGCGCCGAGGGCGGTGATGGTCTTCAGGTCGGCCTGTATGCCGGCGCCGCCGCCGCTGTCGCTGCCGGCGATGGTGAGGACGCGGGCTACCATGGCGTGGCTCCTCGGGGCCCGGAGGCGCAGCTGAGGGGCTCTCGTACTTGAAATACGTAGCCCCGCCGATTACGATAAGGAATTAATCCAGATGCCACAAGCAGAAGGTTCCGGTCCCCGTAGGCGCGCCGGACCCGCAGGAGCGCGTGGGCCAGCCGACTGAGGGGCATTCCTGCCCGATTTCCGCACGGATTTTCCCGCACGCAGAGCGTTTGGCGGGGGCCGACACCCCGAGGTAGAGGCGCAGACAGGTATGGGCCTGGTGGTACAGAAGTTCGGCGGCAGCTCGGTGGCGACTCCGCAGAAGATGCTGTCCGCGGCGCGGCGCGCGGTATCGGCGGCGGAGGCCGGCAGCCAGGTGGTGGTCGTGGTGAGCGCCATGGGGAACCGCACGGACGAGCTGCTGGAGCTGGCCGAGCAGATCAACCCGGACCCGAGCCCGCGCGAGATGGACATGCTGATGGCGGTGGGCGAGCAGATGTCGGTGGCCCTGATGGCGATCGCCATCCACAAGCTGGAGCGGGACGCGATCAGCCTGACCGGGGCGCAGGCGGGCATCCAGACCGACAGCGTGTACCGGAAGGCGAGGATCAAGACGGTGGACACGACGCGTGTGCGCTCGGAGCTGGAGCAGGGGCGGATAGTGATCGTGGCCGGCTTCCAGGGCGTGGACAGCGAGGACAACATCACGACGATTGGGCGGGGGGGCTCCGATCCGACGGCGGTGGCACTGGCGGCGGCGCTGGAGGCGGAGCGGTGCGACATTTTCACCGACGTGGAGGGCGTGTACACGGCGGACCCGCGGATCGTGCCCGAGGCGCGATGGATTCCGAAGATGGATTACGACGAGTTGCTGGAGCTTGCGAGCCTGGGGGCGCAGGTGATGCAGGCGCGCGCGGTGGAGCTGGCGAAGCGCTTCAGCGTGCCGTTCCGCGTCCGGCCGAGCTACAGCGACGGGGAGGGAACTCTGGTGACCAAGCTGACCGACGAGATGGAGCAGGTGGACGTGCGCGGAGCGGCGCTGGAGATGGACGAGGCGAAGGTCACGATCCGGCACGTGCCGGACCGGCCGGGGGTGGCGGCGGACATCTTCAGCGAGATCGCGCGGGCGAACATCAACGTGGACATGATCGTGCAGAACGTCAGCGAGCAGGGGCTGGCGGACGTGAGCTTCACGGTGCCGGCCGGCGACCTGCCGCAGGCGCTGGCCGTCACGCAGTCCCTGGCCGAGCAACTGGGCGGGGCGACGGTGGAGAGCGACGAGGAGATCGCCAAGCTGAGCATCGTGGGCATCGGGATGCGGAGCCACTCCGGGGTGGCGGAGAGGATGTTCCGCGCCCTGGCCGATGAGAAGATCAACATCCAGATGATCAGCACCTCCGAGATCAAGGTGTCCTGCGTGATCGACGCCCCGGCGGGCGAGGCCGCCCTCCGCGCGGTCCATCGCGCTTTCGAGCTGGACAGAGAGAGACCCGAAGGCAATGACTGAGAAGCCGAAACAGATCCTGGTCTACGACACCACCCTCCGCGACGGGTGCCAGGCCGAGGGCGTGGCCATGACGCTGGAGGACAAGCTGGAGGTGGCCGAGCGGCTGGACGAGCTGGGGGTGCACTACATCGAGGGCGGCTATCCGCTGTCCAATCCCAAGGACGAGGAGTTCTTCCGCCGGGCGCCGGAGCTGAAGCTGAGGAAGGCGAAGATCTGCGCGTTCGGCAGCACGCGCCGGGCGGACAGCGCCGCCGGAGAGGACAGCGGGCTGCGGGCGCTGCTGGAGGCCGAGACGCCCGTGGTGACCATCGTGGCGAAGGCGTGGGACTACCACGTGACGGAGGTGCTGCGGACCAGCCTGGAGGAGAACCTGCGGATGGTGGAGGACTCGGTCCGCCTGCTGAAGGAGGCGGGGCGAGAGGTGGTCTTCGACGCGGAGCACTTCTTCGACGGACATGCCAGCAACCCGGATTACGCGCTGGAGGTCTGCCGGGTGGCGGCGGAGGTCGGGGCGGATTGCGTGGTGCTGTGCGACACGAACGGCGGAGCGCTGACCGACGAGGTCGGCCGGCTGACGGGGCGGATGGTCGAGGAGCTGGAGTGCCCGGTGGGCATACACTGCCACAACGACAGCGGGCTGGGCGTGGCCAACACGGTGGCGGCCGTGCAGAACGGCGCGGTGCACGTGCAGGGAACGCTCAACGGGCTGGGCGAGCGCGTGGGCAACGCCGACCTCTGCTCCATCATGGCGATCATCAACCTGAAGACGCCCTACCGCTGCGTGAGCGACGAGGAGCTGCAGAAGCTGACCGAGGCGTCGCGGTTCGCCTACGAGGCGGCGAACCTGATGTACAACCCCCATCAGCCGTTCGTAGGGGCGAGCGCGTTCGCGCACAAGGGCGGGCTCCACGTGGACGCCATGCGGAAGGCGGATGCCGCCTACGAGCACATCGACCCGGCGCTGGTGGGCAACGAGCGGCGGTTCCTGCTCAGCGAGCTCTCCGGCCACGCCAGCATGCTGGCGAAGGTGGAGAAGTACAACATCACGCACGACCGCGAGACCGTCTCGGAGCTGCTGAACCGGCTCCAGACGCGGGAGAACGAGGGCTACCAGTTCGAGGCGGCGGAGGCGTCGTTCGAGCTGCTGGCGCGGAAGGTGACCGGTCGTTTCCAGCCGCACTTCGACGTGAAGTCCTACCACGTCAGTTGCATCCGGCAGTCGGACGGGCAGCTCGTGACCGACGCCACGGTGAAACTTGCGGTCAACGGTGAGCTGATGCACACGGCCAGCGAGGGCGACGGCCCGGTGAACGCCCTGGACGGGGCGCTGCGCAAGGCCCTCGAACCCCACTACCCGGCGCTGAAGCAGATGCGCCTGACCGACTACAAGGTGCGCGTGATCAACCCGAAGGCCGCAACGGCCGCACGCGTCCGCGTGGTGATTCAGAGCACCGGCGGCGGGCGGGTTTGGGGGACCGTGGGCGTAAGCGAGAACATCATCGACGCCAGTTGGGAAGCACTTCTCGACAGCGTGGAGTACACGCTGTCCATGCAGGAATGAGTCGTACTCCATTCTGAGAAGGTCGAGCCACCATGTCCGCAGAACTGCCGCCCCAGTTCGAGCCCGACCGCATTGAGGACGAGATCTATCGGTTCTGGGAGGACGGGGAGTTCTTCCACACCGAGCCCGACCGGCCCGGCGAGAGCTACACGATCGTGATCCCTCCACCGAACGTGACCGCCGAGCTGCACATGGGCCATGCGCTCAACAACACCATCCAGGACATCCTCATCCGCTTCCGGCGCATGCAGGGCTACAACACGCTCTGGCTGCCGGGCACCGACCACGCCGGCATTGCCACGCAGAACGTAGTGGAGCGCCAGATCGCCGCCGAAGGGCTGCACCGCGAGGACCTGGGCCGGGACGCCTTCGTCGAGCGCGTCTGGGAGTGGAAGGAGGAGTACGGCAACCGCATCATCGAGCAACTGAAGCGGCTGGGTTGCTCCTGCGACTGGGCGCGGCAGCGCTTCACCATGGACGAGGGGCTGAGCCGGGCGGTGCTGGAGACCTTCGTGCGGCTCCATGAGAAGGGCCTCATCTACCGGGGCAAGTACATCGTCAACTGGTGCCCGCGGTGCCGGACGGCGCTCTCGGACATAGAGACCGAACACGAGGAGCACGAGGGGCATCTGTGGTACATCCGCTATCCCCTTCCGGGCGGGCCCGACCCTCACGTGACGGTCGCGACGACGCGTCCCGAGACGATGCTGGGCGACACGGCGGTTGCGGTGAACCCGGAGGACGACCGCCTCCGCCACCTGATCGGGCGGACCTGCATCCTGCCGATCCTGGAGCGGGAGATACCGGTCATCGCCGACGCCTGGGTTGATCCGTCTTTCGGGACGGGCGCGGTGAAGGTGACTCCCGCGCACGACCCCAACGACTGGGACATCGCGCGGCGGCACGAGCTTCCGAGCGTTGTGGTCATCGACGAGGACGGCAACATGACCCTGGAGGCGGGCGAGCAGTACGAGGGCATGGACCGGTTCGAATGCCGGGAGGCGCTGATCGAGGACCTGCGCGACCGGGAGCTGCTGGAGAAGGTGGAGCCCTACACGCACGCCGTCGGTCACTGCTACCGCTGCCACACGGTGGTGGAGCCTTACCTGTCCGACCAGTGGTACGTGAAGGTGGCGCCGCTGGCGGAGAAGGCACTCCAGGCCGCCCGCGACGGCCGCCTCCGGTTCCATCCCGACCGGTGGGTCAAGCTGTATAAGAGCTGGCTGGAGGAGGCGCGCGACTGGTGCATCAGCCGACAGATATGGTGGGGCCACCGCATCCCGGTCTGGTATTGCCGCTCCTGCGACGAGGCAACCATCGCCCGCCAGGAGCCGGCCGAGTGCTCCCGCTGCGGGGGCACCGACCTGCGCCGGGACGAAGACGTGCTGGACACCTGGTTCTCCAGTGCCCTGTGGCCCTTCAGCACGCTGGGCTGGCCGGATGAGACCGAGGACCTGGAGCGCTACTACCCCACCGACACCCTCGTGACGGGGCGGGACATCATCTACTTCTGGGTCGCGCGCATGGTGATGATGGGCACCGAGTTCATGGACGACGTCCCGTTCCGCGACGTCTACATCCACGGCAACATCCTCGATGAGCAGGGCCGCAAGATGTCGAAGTCCCTCGGCAACGGCATCGACCCCATCGAGATGATCCAGCAGTACGGGGCGGACGCCGTCCGGTTCTGCCTGGTGATGCTCTCGCCCGAGGGTCAGGACCTGAAGCTCAGCCCGTCCCGGTTCGAGATGGGACGGCACTTCGCCAACAAGATCTGGAACGCGCTCCGCTTCGCCCTGATGAACCTCTCGGGGGGAAGCGGTGATTCGACCGCGGAGACCACGTTCGAGGACCGCTGGATCCTCAGCAGGCTGCAATTCGCCATCGAGACCGCGACCGCTAACCTGGAGAGCTTCCACGACCACGAGGCAGCCGCCTGCCTCTACGACTTCTTCTGGCACGACCTGTGCGACTGGTATCTGGAGACGGTCAAGTCCAGGCTGCCGGAATCAGAGACGGCCGGCTCGGCCCGGGAGACGCTGGCCACGGTGTTCGACGCCGCCCTTCGCCTGCTCCATCCGTACATGCCGTTCGTCACCGAGGAGCTGTGGCGACACCTGAGGGGCGCGGCGGCGGAGGCCGGGCTGAGCGCCGCTGAGGTCATGGAATCGGAGGGCCTCATCTGCGCCGCGTGGCCGACGGGCGACGCGGCCCGTCGCGACGAGGATCTCGAGGAACAGATGGAGCTGCTCCAGGACATCGTCCGGGCGGTCCGTAACCTCCGCAAAGAGAAGAACGTGCCCGACCGGCGGCCCGTGCCGGTGGCCATCAACGCACCCGACCGGGAGACGGAGCGGACCCTCACCGCCCACGAGGACTTCCTGACCGAGATGGCCCTGCTCGAGGAGCTGCGTTACGGCCTGGACATCGAGAAGCCCCCGCAGTGCGCCACGGCCGTCGTGGGCACCATCGAGGTCTTCATGCCCCTGGAGGGCCTTGTGGACATCGACGATGAGCAGCGGCGGCTGGGCAAGCGGCAGGACGAGCTGGAGCAGCAGATCGAGTCCGTTGACAGGGCGCTGCACAACGCCGACTTCCTGGCCAAGGCGCCCGAGGACGTGGTGCAGCAGAAGATGGACCGGGCCGAAGAGCTGCGCGCCGAACTCACCGTCGTCATCCAGAACCTGGCCGACCTGGAATGACCCCTCGCTTTCGCCCGCTGGCCTCCCCGCTATAATGGGCATCCTGCAGGGACTCCCGGAAGGCAGCGGAGGACTTCCCCCATGCGCACCATCGTTGTACTGCTCTGTCTGCTTCTTTGCGCCGGCGCGGCGCAGGCGGCCGACCTGCCCGGCGGCGTCGTGTACGTGGACCACGACCACGCGGTGTACCACGACTTTGCCAGCGGCCGCGAGGCCGTCCTGACCGCCGACCTGGACATCGAGGACATGGACCGGGCAGCCGTCTCGCCCGACGGGCGGCTGCTGGTCTGGTTCGCGGACCGCTACCTGCGGGGGCGCATGCTTCCGGACGGACCGGCCTTCGCCTTCCGTCCCCTGCGGACCACCCGCCGGCGTCGTGGACCGGGCAGCTCACGGCTCATGGCCAGGGGCATCGTGCACTCGCTGGCCGTGTCGGCCGGCCGCCACTACGTCGCCTACGGGGCCGGTAAGGACCCGGGGACGACCGTGCCCGGGGCCTTCTGGGTCAACGTGGCGCCGGTCAGTCCTTCACTGCGCATCAAGGGTGTGCGCATCCGGCCTCCGGGCGGCACGCTGACGGCCACCGACCGCAGGCTGCGGCGCATCGAGTGGGGCAACATCCTGGGGGACGAACTGCTGACGGATACAGCCCATATCCGCCCCGGTGCAACGGACGCACAGCGGGGCTACGCGGTTCAGTCCATCGCCACGGCTTTCCCCTGCTGGTCCCCCGTCGGCGAGAGGCTCGCCTACGTCGAGAGGTCCGGACGGTGGGTCACGCCGCCGACCAGGACGGCTACCGAGGAAGGGCAGCAACAGGTGCAGTGGAAGGGGCAATGGGGCCGATGGGGCCCGATCGTGGTCCAGGACTGCGACCCTCTCCGCGGGTTGCAGTGTTTCCCCTGGGAGCCCGCGCCGGGGGCGGGTCCGCGGCGCCGCGAGATCGACGTCTCCCTGATCCATTGCGAGGGGCTCGCCTGGAAGCCCGACGGCAGCCTCACCTACCTCTCGGACGGCCACCTGTACTCCGCCGACGGGCAGCTCATCGCGAAGCGGCTCAACGGCACGGACCTCGTCTGGGTCTCCAATCGGGCGTGTCTGTATCGAAACGCGCACGGCGCGCTGCAGCTCTGGCGCGACGGTGAGACCACGAGGCTCCTCGGCTCCGTCTCCGATGGCTTCTCCTACTGCGCCTCGCCCCCCTTCCCCACCGAGGCGGAGGTAACGGTGCCCCCGGACACGCACTTCTTCGTCGGTCCGATCAAGACCAGGTGGGCCTCGGCCTGCGACTACGCCCCCTCGACCGGTGAGATCAGCGACCGGGCCGTCTGGGTGGACACCCGGGCCAGCAACGATAGGCCGCTTCGGTTCGCCCTGACCCGAACCCGGAACATCGAGGACGTGAGTGATCCCTCCGGCTACCGCTACCAGGTGGCGCCCCCTTCCTACAGCGACCCCCGCACCGGGCAGCAGTGGGTGAGAGACCACTGCGTGAGGGTTCCCGTTGGGCGGGTGGTGATGCTCAGATGGGGGCAGCGCTACGCCGCCCTGCAGCCGCTCAGGCTGGAGCTGGCCGATGAGGAAACCTACGAGACCACCTCGCCCGCGCCGTACTCGGAGCGGCGCGTCATTGCGCCGGCCATCGAGGGGTTGACGCTGCGGTGGAGGTACTGGCCGGCGCGCTGGCCGCACAGGATGGCTGATTGACGCGGCGCCGGCGGGGCGCCGCGGCCTGAAAGAAGGCATCCATCTTGCCACGGATGGGTGCCCGCCTATCGGGGGTCCCGCCCGCGGCTAAAGGAACTCCTTCCATTTGTCACATTCCTTTGGCCCGAGTAGACTGAACCGAACGCCGGCCGCGAACCCCCTTGAGCAGTCGAGCAGGTCCCGCAGATGACCCCGGAGATGCAGGAACGGTTGGACGCCATATTCGCCGGCTACACCGGTGAGCGCACGGAACTGATCCCCATCCTGCAGGACATGCAGGGCGCGTTCGGCTACCTTCCGCCGGAGACCATGAGCGCCGCCGCCGCCTTCCTCCGTGTGCCCGAGGCCGCCATCTACGAGGTGGCCTCCTTCTACGCCCAGTTCTACCTGACCCGCCAGGGCAAGCACAGGATCAAGGTGTGCCAGGGGACCGCCTGCCACGTGCGCGGCGGGAAACGCGTCATGCAGACCGTTCGAAGGAAGCTGGGCATAGCCCCGGGCGGCACCACAGAGGACTATATGTTCAGCCTCGAACGGGTCGCGTGCTTCGGCTCCTGCGCGCTCGCCCCGGTGATGGTCATCGACGGCAAAGTGCACGGACGCATGACCCCCCAGAGAGCCGCGGAATTGCTGGAGGAGCTGGAGTGACGTTCGAGGAACTCCGCCAGAGGGCGCAGCGTGCCTGGGAAACCTTCGAGTCCGACGACCGACCGCGCGTCCTGGTCGGCACCGGAACTTGCGGGCGGGCCGCAGGGGCAGAACAGATCCTGGACCTGCTGGCCGCCCGCCCGCCGGAGGCCGGCCCCCGGGCCGAAGTATGTGAGGTCGGCTGCCTGGGCCTATGTTACGCCGAGCCGCTCGTCGAGCTGCGCGGGCCCGGCAAGCCGCGGCTCCTCTACGGCGACGTGAAGCCCGACGAGGTGAAGGACCTGCTGCATGGTTACTTCACGGGCGATTCTCCCCCGTCGGAGCGCGCCCTGGCTGTGATGGACGGGCCGGCCGTGGACGGCGTTCCCGCCTTCGAAGACCTTCCCATGCTGAAGGGGCAGGTGCGCGTGGTGCTGCGCAACGCCGGCCGCATTGATCCCGAGAGCATCGAGCACTACGTGGCGCGCGGCGGCTTCGAGGGACTGTCCGCAGCGCTCCGGATGGGGCCTGAGGCGACGATCCAGGAGGTCCAGGACGCCGGCCTGCGGGGGCGGGGCGGAGCGGGCTTTCCCACGGGGTTGAAGTGGAAGCTCTGTCGCCAGTCCACCGGCGACCATAAGTACATGATCTGCAATGCGGACGAGGGCGATCCCGGGGCTTTCATGGATCGCTCGGTCATCGAGAGCGACCCATACTCGGTCGTCGAGGGCACGGCGATCGCGGCCTTCGCCATCGGAGCCGACCAGGGCTACATCTACGTCCGCGCGGAGTATCCGCTCGCCATAGAACGCCTGCGGAACGCCCTCCACCGGGCCCGGGAGTGCGGCCTGCTGGGTGAGGGGATCATGGGCAGCGACTTCTCCCTGGAGCTCCGGCTGAAGGAGGGCGCGGGAGCCTTCGTGTGCGGCGAGGAGACGGCGCTCCTGGCGTCCATCGAGGGGCGCCGAGGTATGCCGCGGCCCCGTCCCCCCTTCCCCGCGCAGAAGGGCCTGCACGAGCGGCCGACCAACATCAACAACGTCGAGACGCTGGCCAACGTGCCCGTCATCCTGAGCCGCGGCAGCGAGTGGTTCGGCCGCTTCGGCACCGATGCCAGCCGTGGAACGAAGACCTTCGCGCTGGCGGGCAAGGTGGTCCGCACCGGCCTGGTCGAGGTGCCCCTCGGCACGCCTCTGCAGGAGATCGTGTTCGACGTCGGGGGCGGGGTGCCGGACGGCAAACGCCTCAAGGCCGTGCAGACGGGCGGACCCTCCGGCGGATGCATCCCGGCGGCTAATCTGAGCCTTCCGGCCGACTACGAGGCCCTGACCGAGGCCGGCTCCATCATGGGCTCGGGCGGCATGATCGTGATGGACGAAGACACCTGCATGGTGGACATCGC
>JASFTU010000014.1:0-12063 GCA_050050635.1 Candidatus Brocadiaceae bacterium | reverse complement strand
TCGCTGACGTTCCCCTCCATGTCGTGGAGGCCGAAGGGGTTGGCGCGGCCGGTGCCAACGGGATGCGTCGTGCAGCCTGCCGTGTCGAACAGCCAGGCGTGCTCGGCGCCCTCGGCCGGCTCGTCTCCCCAGCTATAGCGTGTGCCACGTCCCGCCGTTCGCGCGTGGGTGAACTCCTCGTGCGTGGGGAGGCGGTAGCCGTCCGCGTCGGGCCGGACGTGGACGTCCTCGTAGGCTTCACGGTGGTCGTAGCGGATGGTGCCGGCCTCGTCCGCACGGTGGGCTTCGAAGAAGAGCATCATCAGGGGGCGGTGGACGAACGCGTCTCGATAGGGCCGGGTGCATTCGCTGTCGGCGTAGTAGACGGGCTCGCGTCCGGCGAGCTCCGAGAGCGCGTTGCACCAGACCATGGCGTCGTAGGCCGAGACGTCCGTGACCGGCTCGTCGGGGGAGTGGGCCCCCCGCACGCCCTGTCCGCCGAAGCCCCAGTAGTCCATCGAGCCCATGTCTCCGTCGTGGTCGAACGTGTAGCCATTGGCGACGGCCCACCTGTAGACTTCTCTCCACTCGGCGAACGTCGTCTCATGGGGAGCGATCTCGAAGGGCCGGCCCGGGACGGAGACGGTCCCCACCGGGGGCAACGCCGGCCGCTCGAGGGGGCGGTCACTGCTGCCTGGCTCGGAGCGATCGATCCGCCACGCCGGCACGTCCTCCGGCACCTCCACGGAAGCCGGGGCGGGCAGGCCGGCCTCGCGCCGCACCAGCCGAAACCCGATGCAGGGATTCCCGCCGTATGGCGCTTCTCCAAATAGACTTGCAGCGCATCCGACTGGCTTGCCGGGGTAACGGAAATCAGCTCCCAGGGCCAGGATCGGCTCGTCCCCGTGCGGGTCGAAGGCGCCGGGGCGGGTCCAGCACAGCTCCCACACGTTCCCGGCCATGTCGTACATGCCGTGGGCGTTGGCGGGCCTGCCGCCGACCGGGCGGGTGCGTCCTCCGCTGTTGGCGGCCAGCCACCCGTTCTCGGGCCCCGGCCTCTCCCCACCCAGAGCCGCCCGCCACTCGCTCGCGGTTGGCAGCCGGTAGCCGTCCGCCTCCCACCGAACGTGCAGTGGGGGCAACGGCCGTTCCTCCACGCAGGCGGCGCTGCGCGTCACGAAGCGGAAGGGCCTCCTCAGCTCCGCGTCCACGTAGTAGCAGGGCGTTCTGGACTCGAGCGTCGAGAGGGCGTTGCACCAGGCGGCCACGTCGTGGAGGGTCAGGTCGGTGACCGGTTCCTGCGGGGAATGCGGAACGAGCCGGCCCGTTCCGGCCGGAAGGTCCATCGAGCCCATGTCCCCGTCCGTGCGGAAGATGAAACCCCGGGGGTCGCGGACGAAGGTATTGCTGCGGGCCAGCCGGAAGACGTTCTTCCACAGCTCATAGGGGACCTCGCACGTGCTCATGTAAAAAGGCGGAAGTCCTTCCTTGCCGTCCACTTGCGCCATCTCAATGTGCTCCGATGGCCGCTCAGGGCGGCGTACGACGGCGTCCACCTCGAACGCATACCACTTGAACCCCGTATAGGCCGGGATAAACCGGTCCTTGTAGAGGTACCAGCCCACGGCGCGCACGTCGGTGAACCGGTGCCTCCGGAAGGTTGCCCCGCCGGGATCGAACGCGATGTCGTGGGGCGGACGGGGGGTGTACTCCGCCCACCGGGCGGCGGCGGGGGCAATCACGTGCTGTTTCCCGTCGCCGCTGCCGCGCCTCTGGCCGGCCCCCCGGAAGCTCCCCTCGGATAGGTAGAAGCGGTCGCCGTCCTTGACCAGCCAGCGGCAGCCCTCCCAGCCCATCCAGTAGCGTTGCAGATAGAGCGCCATCTCGCTGCCTTCGTCGAAGCTGACCCGATGGTCGGCGCCGCCGTTGAGGAAGTCGTCCTTCTTCCAGATCCAGAGGCCGTAGGCACGGTAGGGGGAGTTGACCTCGTAGCCTTCGTGGAAGAGGGCCCAGTTGTCACGGGGCAGGTGAAGGGGGCCGTCGTGCTCCTGGTTCACTCCTGACTCGCTGAAACGGGTCTCACGCCGGTTGGCCTGGAAGATGGCGGCCGCGCCGTACCAGCCGGGAGTCCCTGCGAGCCGGTCGTACCAGGGGGCCACCGGGCTGAACGGTCGAGAGAGGCTGAACGGGTAGTGGCCGACCACGTCGTCGTCCGTTCTCCCGTCGCCGTCCACGTCGTGGTTCCGGTCCAGTGCGTAGTCGTCTTCGGGGCGCCACAGGCCCGTCTGGCCGTCCCGGGTCAGTCTGTACCGGTGCACGTGGAACTGGTGCACGGGTCGGCCGTCGCCGTCGCGCAGGAAATCCGTGCCGGCGTCAACGACGCGCACCCGGCATGGTTGCACTTGCGCATCGTCGGGCGCCGGCCGTGGCCGCCACGAGTCGGGCTGCTGCCCCCCGGATGCCCCGGGGGGAAGCGTCAGGGCGAGTGTAAAGGCCAGCGAGAGCAGTATTCCCCATCGTTGTCGCGCCTTGAGTCTCATTCCCTCATCCATCCTGGAAGCCGCACCTTCCCCTGGAGGCCCGGGGCAACAGGACCTCCTGGAGGAGTTTCACCAGTTGATGCCTGCCCTGTCAAGAGCGGCCCGCCGGGACACATGTGGCGAGATATGCAAGGAAAAGCCTTTACTAAGGCGCGGTAACTCGCTACAATGACGCCCGCAGGGCGTCTGGTTGGCCCCATCCACGGGGCGGCGGCGTTGCCGTAGGTGCTCAGGCCTTTATCCCGTTATCCAAGAAGGCTGCTGTCACTTCGGAGGGGGCCGGGGGCACACATCCCTGGTGAGCAGATGGGAGGAGTGACAGATGGCGGGAAAGGAGCAAGAGGAAGGGCGATTTCCTTTCGCCGGGAAACCTCTGCGTGATATCCCCCTGCCGGCAGCCACGGTGTTGCGCGACGATGAGTTCGGCGAGGCCGTTCTCTCGGCATATCACGACACGGTCAAACGGGAGTTCAGCAACCACGAGCATCTGCGCATCTTCAAGGCCGCCGGCGGCGCCGTGCACGGGTCCAACCCTTTCGCATGCGTGGTGCTCGACAGCATAGTCCGGCCGGAGCTGCGCGTGGCGACTCCGCCGGACATCCAGGCCATCCTCGACGCGCGCGGCAAGACCCGCGACGCCCTGACCCTACAGGGCTTTTACAAGGACACTGCGCTTGCGCTGCGCGGTATCCGCGAGCCGAACAGCTACCTTGCCCAGAGCCTCAACGAGCAGGTGGGACTCCAGATCGAGCTGCCGCTGATCATCTACCTGAGCGGCCTGCGTCTGACGGAAGACACGGCCAGTCCCTATGGCCTCTCCTTCAGGCTGACCGAGAACTCGACCTACTTCACCGCACCTGTGCTGGCGGAGAAGTCGGACCACTTCAACAGCTCGGCCGTCGACAGGGCCACGGGACTGCCCGTCCAGCTGGGCGGCACGGAACGGTACTTCTATAGCATGGAGGAAGGCCTGAGCCGCATCTATGTGGGCCGCGGCCTGTCCATCGACACCATCTGGGACGAGATGGCCAACTCCCAGGCGGACGGCCGCGTCGTGTTCGTGGACAACTCGGTCCCCGCGGGGAAGGTGAGCCAGTACCTGGGAAGGCTGGATAAGGCGACGGATCTTCTGGAAGATTAGTCGGTCGGCCGGCGTTGCCTCGGAGCAGGCATCGGGACCGGGGTGGGGGTGATGAGGACCGGTCCCCGCTCGAGCACGCAGGCGTGCAGCACGACGTCCTTCCGGAGAAGCGCCGTTCCGTGCAGGGCGGGCCCGCTGAAGTCCAGCAGGCGACCGGCGCCGGGCGAGGGCCGCCGCGTGAATCTCGAGCGGAGAATGCGCCCGAGGAATCTCTCTGCTTCTCGCGGGGAAGGGATCCGCTGGCGCGGCACCCTCGGGTCAACGTGTTCCCGGGCCGCGATGCAGTCCACGGCGTAGGACTCCAGGAGCCTGCGCCGGTGTTTGCGGAAGACCCCCGGGTTGCAGAAGATGTCGGCTCCCAGTACCTGGCCGTGGCGGGCCACCACCATGCCCAGTGCAGCCGGGCGCCAGCACTCCGCGAACGCTTCCCGGTATGCGGTCACCTGCTCCTGCACGTGCTCGGCCTGCTGCACCGCCTGGAGGTCGCCCGTGGCGGAACCCGCCGAAAGCTGCCTGCCGTAGCGTTCCACGCTCGCCCAGAGCTCGCGCTGGGGCTGCTTGCCCACAACCGCCGCGCGGACGCCGCGCGCCGCCATGGACGAGGAGATGCCGAAGTCCTCGCCCGGCCCGCTCCAGCGGCCGCGCTCCACGCAGTAGACGGGCAGCTCCGTGAAGCCGCTCCGGGGCGGCAGCAGGATGTCGTCCCGGAGCGTGCGGTTCTGCTTGCCGCCCGCGACGATCTCTCCCGCGAGCATCAGGACGGGTTGCCCGCCATCGTTGCGCGCCAGCAGGAGCGGTACGCTCCCCGCCCCCTTCTCCCGGATGGTCAGAGCGCCTCGCCGGAGCGCCTCGTCCAGGGAGAGGTAGTCCGTGTCGTCCTCCACGCGGGGCGCCTCCAGCAGGAAAACAGTCAGGCCGCGATACGTGTGGCCCGGCCGGATTTCGAGGCGCCGCACCAGGTCCGTCAGCGGGTTCAAGGGAGTCGGCCGCGGGGGCGGCAGGACCCTCACCTCACCCGCGGGGGCCGGCGCCTCCTCCCCCTCCTCCAGGTAGGCCGCACGGCACGTCAGGGACGCGACCAGGCCGCACAGAAGGACCGACACGGGAAGGAGCAGACGTCGCACCATGGTCATCACCTCAGCTTCCGAGGAATTCTTCCATCTCTGCAACGGTCATTTCCGTCTTGCCCTTGTCGGCGACGATCACGGCTTTGCCCTCGACGACGACCACCACGGATTCTCCCAGCGCGAGGTAGTCACGGAGTTCCGGTCTGGCCTCGAGGAGTGCAAAGTAGGCATCGCTACCCCACTGTATCTCCAGCGCTTCCATCTCGGCCGCGAAGGCCGTGTCCACGTATGCGCCGCCCACCCGCACGAAGCTCCTGTCCTTGACCCTCTGCACCGTCGTCGGTTGAGCGGCCCCGTGACGGGCCTCCGTGTCGGCGCGCTTCCACTCGCTCAGATGCCGGCTCAGGGTGATGCCTCGGCGCGCCTTCTCGGCCGTGCCGCCGGCCGCTCCGGGAGTCTGCAGGACGCGCCGCTGGACCTTGAGTTCCTCCGCGGCGGCCAGAGCCCGGTCGGAGACGGGCGCCGTGCTCGGGGCCATGGCGAACCCCTCCTTGCGCAGGCGATTCAGTGCCTCGCCCCGGATGATACCGTGCCGTCGGTAGGCCTCCTCGTCCTCCAGCACGAGGTAGGAGGTGTAGGGAGTGGCGATGCCGTACTCCAGGCTGAGCCGCACCACTTCGTCGCTCAGCTCCTCCGAATCACCGTGCAGCCGGATCTGGTCCAGCAGGTAGCCGATCTTGCGGCGCGCCCACAGCTTCGGGACAAAGTCGTCGCCCGGGTCGAGCTGCGGGAAGGACGCGTCGTAGTGGAAGTCCTTCTTCTCGCCCTCGACGGCGCCGCTCAACCGGATCGCCACGTCCCCGCTCCCGCTGTAGCGTCCGAAGGCGACCACCTGGCTGCCGCGGAACAAGTCCGGCAGCCGCGGGGGATACAGGTCGTGCACGCCCGCTCCGCCGAAATCGAGTTCCAGGTTGGACATCACCGGGTGGCTGACCTTGCGGAAGAAGCTGGAGATCTTCGCCTCGATCTCCCGGCCCGGCGCGACGTATTCGCTGTATCCGCGCATGCTCTCCGCGATGCGGTCCAGCAGCGGCACGTTCAGGTTCTCCGCTATGCCGAAGGTGAAGACCCGGACGTTGGCCTCATTGGCCGCCTCCACCCGGGCGACGATCTCCTTCGGTTCAGTGACGCCCACCGTGGGCTTCCCGTCGGTGGCGAGGATGATGAGGTAGGGCCGGTCGCCGGGGGGAGCCAGGCTGAGCGCCTTCAGGACGGCGCCGCAGAGGTCGGTTCCTCCCCGGGCCTCCAGCTTCTCCACGTGGGCGAGAGCCTGCCGCACCGCTTCGGAGGTCGCCTCGTGCAGGCCCTCGCCGTAGGTGTTGACGGCGCTGCTGAAGGTGACGAGTGCGAAGCGGTCATCCGGGTTCAGCGCCTTCAGGCAGAACTCCACGGCGTCCCGGGCGCTGCCGATCCGGTTCTCCTCCTGCATGCTGCCGCTGGTGTCAATCACGAAGCACACGTCCTTGGCCATGACCTCCTCGCCCGCGATGTCCACGCGCGGGGCGATCATCAGCGCGAAGTAGCCGTCCTCGCCTTCCCGACGATGCGTCAGCAGGTTGAGCCCGAAGTCCTGCTCGTTGACCGTGTAGAAGAGGTGGAAGTCCTCGTCCAGCACGGCGCCCGTTTCCTCGAAACCGACGATGGCGTGGTGGTCATCCTTGCGCGTCACGCCGACCCTGTGACTCGGGGAGTACACGCTCTTGACCGGTTGTTTGCTGGAGATGGTCGCCGTCACGGTCAGGTCCTCCAGCACGCGGGAGGCCCTGTGGCCGGTCTTCAGGGGGAAGGTGTACTCGTAGACGCCACTGTCGAAGGGGAGCGGGTGCGTATAGGAGACCTCGACCTTCACGGGGCTGCGGGGCTCGACGGGGAAGACGCGCATGTGCAACAGGCCGGAGTCCATGTACTCCAGCAGGCCGGGGTCGCGGAGCCGGCGCACGATGTCCCGGTAGATGCTCCAGGCACGCTCGGCTTCCACCACTTCGCCGCTCTGACGCTTGCCGTTGATGAACATGGCGAAGTCGGTGAGAGCGGCTGCACGCGGCACGGGGAACACGAAGGTGGCCTCCAGCCGGCGGTCGGTGTTGTTGAGGAACACCTGCTCCAGTCTCGTGGTCGCCACGTGTCCTTCAATGCGTGCCGTGACCCGATGGCTCTGGACGGCGAGTGGGGGTAGCTCCCGGTCCTCGGGGATGAGGATGCCCGACGCGGCCGCCGTCCTGCAGACGGCCACGGCGAAAAGGAACGCCAGTGCAAGGCCCTTCGTGCGGAGCATTTCCAATCCTCCGGGTGGGTTCGGGTGGTCAGTGCTTGCGCGTTCGGCTTCCGGACACCATATTAGACGCAACGCGGCGCGAGAAGTTCGCGTCCGTCCTTCATGTGAACCCGGGAGTGCGGCGATGGATGCGGGGCGGAAGTGGCCGGCTGAATGCCAGGACTACGGGGACCCTTTGAGCGGAGCGCACGTGCGCCAGCTCACCGACTACATGGGCCACAGCTACCACCTCTACTTCACAAATCCCGGGTGGTGGGACGAAGGGCGCCGGCTGCTGTTCGGCTCCGACCGGGAGAACCGGAGCAACCTGTTCAGCCTGGAGCTCCAGACGAGCGAGATCACGCAGCTGACGGATTTCGACAGGCGGGGTCGCTTCCAGGCAACCTGCCTCAACCCCACCCGTGATGAAGCCTACTTCTGGCACGGGCCGGAGTTGATGGCCCTGGATCTGCGTTCGCTGGAGTTGCGCGAGCTGTGGACCAGACCCGAGGGTTTCCGGCCGTCCATGATCAACTGCACCGCCGACGGGGAGTACGTCTGCGCGGGCATCTACGAGGACATGTCCGACCGATTCCCGATGGACCTCAGCCGCGGGTACGTCGGTTTCTATGACAACTGGGAAGCCCATCCCCTGAGCCGCATTTACCGCGTCGCGACCGACGGGAGAGGAGCCGAGAGCATCTGGGAGGAGGAGACCTGGATCGGGCACGTCAATACATCGCCCACACGAGCGGAGCTGCTGACCTTCTGCCACGAGGGGCCCTGGCACCTCGTGGACAACCGCATCTGGGGCATGGACATGAGCCGCGGAGAGGTGTGGAAGCTCCGCCCCCGGGAGAAGGAAGAGAGCGTGGGGCACGAGTACTGGTTCGCCGACGGAGTGCGCATCGGATACCACGGGCGCTGGGACGAGGAGCGGAAGTTCTTCGGCCATGTGAACTACGACGGCACGGGACGCGTGGAGGTGGCCTTCCCTCACGAGACGGGGCACATCCACTCCAACGACGAGGCGCTGGTTGTGGGTGATGCGAGCCCCGTGGTGCGCATCTGGCGCTGGAACGGGGAGGGCTACGACGGGCCGCGCATCCTCTGTGAACACCGCAGCAGCTTCCACATCCAGAAGGTGCACGTCCATCCCCGGTTCACTCCCGACGGCTCGCAGGTGCTGTTCACCAGCGACCGACGCGGCTACGGCAACGTGTACCTGGTGGACGTGCCGGAGTTCGACGAACTGCCCGGGATGGACGTGCTGGACTGAGCCACGCCGGCGGCCGGACAGGGAGGAAAAGGGATGAGGGGTCAGAAGGACGTAATTGGTCTGGTCGGCACGGGATACATGGGACACGGCATCGGCGGGTGCCTCCTCGATGCGGGCCATGCCCTGAACGTCTACGACGTGCGGAGGGAAGCGGCGGACGACCTGGTGACACAGGGCGCGCAGTTCAAGGGATCGCCCCGCGTGGTCGCGGCCGCCTCCGACGTGGTGCTCGTCAGCGTCGTGTCGGCGGACCAGGTGGAAGAGGCGCTGTTCGGAGCCGAAGGTGTCGCCTCGGCCGGGCTGCCGTGCAGGTCGGTCATTGACACGACGACCGTGCCGCCCGGTCGGGGCAGGGACTTCGCCCGACGTCTGGCCGCGGAAGGAATCCCGATGCTCGACGCGCCCATCATCGGTGGCACGAACCGGGGCAAGTCCCAGACAATGCCCGTGGGCGGCCCGGCGGAGGTCTTCCGCCGGCACGAATCCATGCTCCGCACCGTCGCGGAGAGAGTCATCTACATCGGGCCTTCCGGCTCGGGCCACGTCGTGAAGATGATGAACCAGATGATGGTCTGCGCAGAAGTGGCCGCGGCGGCGGAGGCATACACCTACGCGGAGAGGATGGAGATCGACGTGGCGCGGGCGCTGGAAACCCTCTGTCCCGAGCGGGACGCACCTCTCGGCTGGGTGGCGGGTGCCGTGGAGCGGCAGGCGGACCCGGCCTACGCGGGCGACCGCGGCCACTGGACCATGCTGTTCTTGAAGGACATGAACTGCGTCCTCGAAGCGGGTTACCCCATGCCCGTCGCGCGAGCCGTGCGGGACCTGGCCGCCGTGGCCATGGAGGTCGAGCCCGAGCACGGCTGGCCCTACTCCTTCCTCGCTGCGGCCCGAAGGCTCATGGCTCGCACCGAGCCCGGCGACCCGGAGGACGGGGGCTGACCGGTGGGAACACGCGCGGACCGCGCCGCGCGTTCGACACCACGGGGCAGGGCACGTACACTGGGCGGGTCACGGCGCATCGCGCGCATCGGGAGGCGCGCTGCTGGAATGCACTGAGGGTCTGCGAAGAGGGCACGATGAGGTACCGGAGGTTGGGACGTACGGACCTGAAGGTCTCCGTGGTTGGGATCGGGACCTGGCAGTTCGGCGGAGACTGGGGGAAGGACTTCACGCAGGATGAAGTGAACGCCATGCTGCGTCGAGGTAAGGAGCTCGGCGTGAACCTGCTGGACACGGCCGCCTGCTACGGGCTGGACCATCTCTCGGAGAGACTGATTGGACGGTTCCTGCGGGGAGACCGCCGGGAGGATTGGATCATCGCGACCAAGTTCGGCCACATGCCCGGCTGGGAGCCCGAGGAGGTGCTCCAGACGATCAACGACTCGCTGGACGCTCTGGCCACGGACTACCTCGACATCCTGCAGTTCCACTCCGGCTCGGACGCGAAGTTCGACACGCCGGGGCTGTGGGAGGCCCTCCGGGACCAGGTGGAGATCGGGCGCGTGCGCTACCTCGGCATCTCCATCGGCAGCAACGACAACCTCTACCAGACGGCTCGCGCAACGGAGCTCGGGGCTTCAGTCATCCAGGTCGTCTACAACCGGCTGGACCGGACGCCCGAGGAACGGGTCTTTCCCTCCTGCCGGTCGCAGGACCTGGGGGTGTTGGCGCGCGTGCCACTTGCCAGCGGTTTCCTCAGCGGCAAGTACGGTCCCCAGGTGGAGTTCCCGGAGAACGACGTCCGCTCACACCGCAACCGGGAGCAGATACGTCAGACCGTGCGGGAAGTCCAGAAGATCCGGGAGGAGGAAGTCCCCGAAGGCGTTGACATGGCCCGGTGGGCCCTTGACTGGTGCCTGCGGCATCCGGCGGTCACCTGCGTGATACCCGGCTGCAAAAGCGTTGAGCAGGTCGAGTCCAACGCCGCCGCGGCCGATCTGGACATCGTGCCGGACGATCACCCCCAGGCCCGGGGCGGTTGAGTGGGAGCCGCCGTCCGTTACTCCGCCCCGAACAGGTCCGTCATCTCCGGCTTCCAGCCCAGCCTCTCTTCGATCGCGGAGATGTCCACCAGGCCGGTCATCTGCTCGGCCGGGATCCTGAGCGGGACGTCGGGATAGTACTTCTCGATCAGCTCCGGGATGGGCATGCCGAGGTAGTTGTCCGGCGCAGCCGGGAAGAGCTGATGGTAGCCGCTCTCCTGCCGCTCGAGCACGGCCACCACAAGCGAGGCGGCATCCGGCACGGCCAGGTAGCTGAACGCCTCGTCCAGATTGCCCAGCCGGCGCGAGCCCTCCGATCGCAGGTGCCGGCGGACCCAGTCCATCCACTCCTCGCGCATCAGGAACGGGTACCGGATGGCCGTGCAGGACATCCCCTCGTTCCGCCGTGCGAAGTAGCGGAGTTGTGCCTCTCCGGCCTCTTTGCTCAGGGCGTATGCATTGCCGGGCCGGGCAGGCGCGTCGCCGTCGATGGGGAGGTAGGCCAGACAGCTCGGCTCGCCCACGCCCTCCTCGTCGTGACGGCTTCCGGCCAGGACCTGCACGGAGCTGGAGTAAACCAGCTTCCGGGCCCCCACGTCCGCCGCTGCCTGGAAGACGTTCATGTTCATGCGCACGTTCTCCGCGTACAACCGCTGCCCAGGACGCACGCTGTGTGGATGTGGGTGGTTGGCCAGATGGACGACGGCATCACACCCTTCCACGGGCCCGTATATGGCGGTCTCGTTCAGCAGATCCACCACCCTCACAGGGACCGGCAGATCCGCCCTGTAGGCGCGATCCACGGTGCGGACTTCGAAAGCCGCGTCCCACAGGGCCTTGCAGACCTGGGAGCCAAGATTACCTGCCGCGCCGGTGACCAGCACCAGTTGGGGCATCCACGTCCCTCCGGGGAATTCGGTGTCAATGCCTGCGACGTCGAGGCCCTGCGCCCATCGATGCCGGGCCTGCGTCCGGAAGGCGACAGTGTAGACCGTGCGGGCCGGGCGTGCAACAGCCTCGGCATGCTCGCCGGACGCGCGCCACCCTTGGCGTCGGTTCGCAGCGTGTGGTAGTATCATCGCATGGTGGGCCCGGGGGCCGCCGTCGCGCAACGAAGCACCCGACCCGGACACCCAGACGTTCTCAGGAGCGATCTTTCGATGGCCGACAACGGCGTGTTCCTGGATCCCGATTATGTGCGCTTCTATGACTGGGCGGCCGCAGCACACGAGGAGCACGTGCCATTCTACGCCCGGCTTGCGCAGCAGAACGACGGCCCCGTCATGGAAGTGGGCTGCGGCACCGGGCGCTTGAGCGTAGCTCTGGGACGGGAGGGATTCCGGGTCGTCGGTTTCGATCCATCTCGGGAAGCGCTGGCAATCGCCCGGAGGAGGCTGGAGGAGGAGCCCGAGCCGGTTCAGCGGCGGGTGTCTTTCCTCGAAGGGGACATCGAGAGGTTCGACCTCGGCGAGCAGTTCGCCCTTGCACTACTGGCGCACTCGGCCGTCTTCCGGCTCAGCGGCCGGCACTCGCTCCTTCAGTGTTTCCGCGTGCTCTACGAACACACCCGGCCGGGGGGCACGGCGGTCGTGGATGCCGTGGCACCCGAGCAGATGAAGAGCCGGGGCATCGGGAGCGAAGAGAAAGTGGCCGAGGGTCCGAACCCGGCCACCGGCCTCACGACGTGGGAACTGCAGCGGGTGACCGGCATCGCCTGGGATACGCGGACCCTCCGGGTCGAGCACGACTTCGTAGAGG
>JASFTU010000013.1:0-12167 GCA_050050635.1 Candidatus Brocadiaceae bacterium | reverse complement strand
GCGCCCGGGCGGGGAACTCGAACTTCGCCTCGTCGCCGAAGGCGGCGCTGGCGGTCGCCATCTCGACCAGTCGGCCGGGATCGCGCAGGTCGGTCGTGGAAGCGAACCCGATCCGCCCGTCGTGGATCACCCGGAGGCCGACGCCCCGGCGCTGGCGCGTCTGGACCTGCTTGAGACGGTTGTCCTCGAAGGCCACCCGCACCGTCTCGCCGCTCTCCTCGTACACCTCCGCGGCCTCGAAGGCCGCCCCGGCCGCATCGAGTATGCGCTCAGCAGTTGCTTCGCTCATCGTTGTCTCCGTTCTTAGGGGGCCGTTTCGCCCCTCAGGGCGAGAGAGGCTTTCATCTGCCGCCGATGACGACGTTCCGCATACGGCAGTGCGGGCCGCCGTCTCCCACCCGCAGGGGGCTCTGGCCGCCTTTGCCGCAGCCTCCGAGGCCGCCGTGCATCTTGAAGTCGTCGCCGATCATGTCGATGTTCTGCAGGGTCTGGAAGACGTTGCCGGTCAGCACGACGTCGCGGATCTTCTCCCGGATCTCCCCGCCCCGGATGCGGAAGGCCTCCTCGGCGCTGAAGGTGAACATCTCCATGTTGGTCTGTCCGCCCAGCATGCCGATGGCGTAGATGCCGTCTTCGGTCGCCGCGAGTATCTCCTCGAAGGTGCTCTCGCCCGGCTCCATGAACGTATTGGTCATGCGCACGATGGGCGGATGGCGGTAGGAGATGGCCCGGGCGTTGCCGGTCGGCTCTTCGCCCATTTTGGCAGCCGTCTCCCGGTTGTGCAGTCGGCCGGTCAGGACGCCTTCCTTGATCAGCGGCGTTCGGGAGCCCGGCACGCCCTCGCTGTCGAACGGGACGAAGCCGGCTTCGCCCTCCAAAGAACCGTCGTCGGTGATGTTGAGGATGTCCGGCCCGAACCGCCGGCCGATCTCCATGATCTCCCGCAGCCTGGGGTTCTCATACAGGAAGTCCGACTCGCTGAGGTGGCCGAACGCCTCGTGCACGAACACGCCGCACAGCTTGGGGTCGGCGATGACCGTGTAGGTGCCGGCCTCGACGGGTCGGGCGTCGAGCGACTCCAGCGCCCGGCGCGCGACCTTCTCGCAGTCCTCGTCCATGTGGGCCACCTTGTCGAAGCCGCGCAGATCGCCGTTGGACTCGTAGGCCCGCTGGATGTTGGTCCCGTCCACGGCGATGGCGGCGACCATGGCCCCGCTGAAGACGATCTCCTGCTCGAGGTAGCTGCCCTCGGAGCTGCCGAAGCGGATGGTGCCGTGCTTGTCCCGGTAGATGACGCTGGTGCTCTGGATGCGGTCATGCTTCAGAAGGGCATCGTTGTAGCGCCGGCACATGGCCTGCTTCTCCTCCAGGTCCACGTCGGCCGGATCGGTGTCCACCGGCGTTCGGTACGTCTCCTGCCGGGGCGCCAGCGGGGCGAGTCCGAACTTCTCCCCGCCGACCAGCTCGGCCTGACGGAGGGCCATCTCGGCGTACTTCTCCAGCTCGTCCAGGTCGTTGAAGGTGGCGAAGCCCCATCCGCCGTCCTTGAGCACGCGCACGCAGCCGCCGCGCTCGGTTCTCTCGCCGATGTCCTCCAGTTCGTTGCCCGCGTAGTGGATGTTGGTGGAGACGCCTTCCTGGAGGCGGATCTCGACGTAGTCGGCCGCCAGTTTCTGGCACAGTCCGAGCAGTTCGTCTTTCATTCGTCGGTTACCTCGGTTGCAGCGGATGCAGGGCAGAACGGGCCATTGTGCCCGTGCCCCGATGCACGCGCAAGTGTCCGCGGGCGGACGAGGGGCGGTGCGCTACGCGCTCGGTGCGAACAGGGCCGAGTGGCTCAGCGGCACCGGCGGGCTTTCCACCAGTTCCAGGCCGCCCCGGCACATCGCCTCGCAGAGGATCCGGAACCGGCTGCGGGACACGTGCAGCCGCGGCTCGGCGAGGAGGAACCGGGCGCCGGCGGAGAGCGCGGTCCCGATGCGCCGGGCCGCGGCGACGGGATCGTCGGTCTCGTGGAGCGACCATGAGGCCAGCGCGAAGCCGAACCGGCCCTCCGGGCGCATCCGCTCGGCGGAACTCACCAGTGTGCCGATCGCCTCTGCCACCCCGGCTCGTGCGGCCCGGCCGCGCAGGACGCTCAGCAGCCGGGGCTCTACGTCCACGGCCACCACCCGGCCGCCGGGTTGCGTCATCCGCGCCAGGGGGATGGTGAAGAATCCCATCCCGCAGCCGATCTCCAGGCACCGCATGCCCGCCTGCACCCACGGCGCCAGGATTTCCTCCGGCTGCTGGAGGAGCCGGCGCAGGCGGTTCTCGAAGGCATAGTGGAACCACCAGGGGTAAGCGTGTCGCGGCATCGAGTCCCCCCTTGCCGACCGGGCGGCCCGCGGCCCACCTATTCCAGAGGCGGCAACAGGTCAGCCTGCAACTCGATCATCTCATCCACCATCTCGACCGCCCTCCGGTAGGAGTCCACCGTCGGATCCAGGAGGACGGCCCGGATCAGCTTCGCGCGCGACTTCTCGGCGAACGCTTCCACCAGCAGCCTGTGGATACTGGCCTGCAGGCGGAGCATGGCGGCCATGGCCTCCGGAAGGGGGTCCATCGGGCACGTTCGGAGGCCGTCCCCGTCCGCGACGGCGGGCACCTCGACCACCATGTCCTCCGGCAGGTTGGGGATGGTCCCGCGGTTGGGCACGTTGACGGCGGGCAACTTCCGCTCGACGCCGCACGCCAGGGCCTCCACAAGCGGCACGGCCAGCTCGCCCGACGGTCGCAGGGGGGTCTCCCTGGGGTCGGGCGGCTCAGCGGGGCCGGGTTGCCAGGGCCGCTCGTGCGGGTTGTTGCTCAGGGAGTATATGAACTCCGGCACGTCTCCCGTCTCCCACGGGTGGCCCTCGGCGGGATCGTAGTAGAACTGCATCTCGTCGGCGACGAACTCCTCCGCCCAGCGAACGTACTCGCCGTAGTGGTTCGGCGCCGGCGACGGCCAGAGCCCGAAGCGCCGGAACAGCACGCGCGCCATGCCCATCTCGTGCCAGTCGTGGAGGGGCTCGCCCTGACGTTCGGCCTCGCGCAGCCGGGGGTAGAGGTCCTCGCCGGTGCGACGGTCTCGTATGCGCTGGAACCAGGTGAAGTGGTTCATGCCGCACGCGGCCGCGTCCAGGTCCCCGGCGTCCATGCCCAGGATCGTGGCGATCTGCTCCAGCCCCATGAAGTAGCCGTGGCACAGCCCGACGGTCTGGATGGAGGTGAGGCGGGTGAGCGCCTCGCAGAGCTTGTGCTCGGGGTTGGTGAAGTTCAGCAGCAGTGCCTCGGGACACAGTTCCTCCATCGTCCGGCCTATCTCCACCATCGGGCCCATGTTGCGCAACGCGTGGAACAGGCCGCCCGGGCCGCCGTTCTCCCCGAACACCTGGCGGAACCCGTGTTTGCGCGGCACGTGGAAGTCCATCGTCCAGTAGAGAAAGCGCTCCCTCTCGATGGCGGCCACCACGAAGCCGGCCCCGTCGAGTGCCTCCCTCAGATCGGTGGTGGCGGTGACCTCCGCCCCGTGTTCGAGCTCCGCCGCGGCCCAGCGGGCGTACTCCGCGGCGTCCGAGAGGTGCTCCTCGTTGATGTCCATCAGGGCAAGCTCCAGGCCGCCTGCCCGAAGCGGCTCGCTCAACAGGACGTCACGCACGGTGCCCGGCCCGAAGCTCCTGCTTCCCGCGCCGATGAGGGCGATCTTGACTGGCTCCACTTCCTGCTCCTCAGTGAGAGGTCGGATTGTGCGTTCCCGCGCGGCCGCTCAGACGGCGGCGTACTCCTCCACCAGTTCGCGCGCCACCCGGGTCCAGGCCGTGAAGCGTTCCGGGTGATGGTCGCACGTGTGCGTGTCTTTGAGGACCATCTCCAGCACGCAGCCGTGCTCCCGGGCGACCTGGAGCGTGCGCCGGATGTATCCCCGTATGCGCTCCGGGCTGAACTCGCCGCAGAGGTGCGCCGGATGCGGCTTCCAGGAGAAGATGTAGTCGTCGCCCAGCCTGGGAGCACACTCCGCCACGTCGGCGAAGGGCGAGATGGAGATGCGGCGTATGTTGGGGATCTCGAAGACGTAGTCGAGCTTGTGCGTCAGGTCTTCGCAGCAGCCGTACCCGTTGAGGCCGAACGGCTCCAGCAGCGGCTTCTCGTAGGCCAGGGAGAACTCCTCGTGCATCTCCGGGGAGACCTGGGCCAGTTCCTGCGCCTCGGCGCTGGCCCACATGTCGCACGGACGCACCCGGTCCGGGTCGAAGTCCTCGGCCGGCAGTTCGTCGGTGTAGCCGACCCCGCCGGAGGAGTGGTACGTGCCGTCGTTGTTCACGCTCAGAAGGTTCAGCTCCCGATACTGCCGGACCCGGCGTCGGTGTCCCTCCTGCAGGATCGCCATGGCATCGTGGATGAACCCCGGCCGGGCCACCATGTCCATCATCACCTCACCCAGGCCCCGCAGCCTGCAGAGCTGCGCCATCAGGTGAAAGGAGACGTGGTCAACGCCCTTGAGCCGGACGTTGAGGATGTCGCCGAACAACTCCTGTGCCTGCTGCAGGTTACGCCGGGTCGCCTCCTCGTCATGGCTTATCTCGGGCGTGTGGAGCTTCCCGAGGTCGTCCGGACCGGTCAGTACGGGATCGAAACCCCATGCGCCGCGGGCCTCCGTGCTGTCCACCTGCCGCGCATACAGGCCCCAGCCGGTGCTGCGGATCACCTTGTGCACGACGTACTGGCTCTCGATGACCGTATCGTCGTGCATGTTCTCGTGGTAGTAAAGGCGCGATCTCAGGTTCCATTCGATCCTGCGCGCTTCCTCGCCCTCGCACTGCATGTCGCCGTCGGTGATCAGCTCGCCCCAGGAGCCCTCGGGGAAGACCAGGATCATGGGTCGGACTGGCCGCAGGGCGTTGTGCTTCTTCCACAGCTCGCGGCGTTCGGCCATTACGGGCAACCTGGCGACGTCGCGCACGCGCTTCGCCAGCTCTCTCAGGATGCTTCGGTCGCTCGGGTCGATCGCCATTCCTCAGGCTCTCCTCGGCGTACGGGTTGTCCTTCCCATCAGCTTAGCACGGTGGCACGGGAGTTCACGTGGAACGCCGCAGAGCGGCCGCTCATCGTGGTCTCGGCGGATGGGTGCGGTCACGGGGGCTCCGCGGCTTCATCACCCCCTATCCCTTGCCGTCAGCGTGTTCAGTGATTCCTCGTAGAACTCGCCCTGTGGCTGCAGCCCGTGGTCCCGGCACAGGGAAAGGAGCTTCCGGTAACGCTCGACCGGATCGGCGCCGGTGGCCCAGCACACCTTGGCCAGGCACTCGGGGCAGAGGGCCAGGGGACGCCGGTCCTTCTCCTCCAACGTGTTGCTGCCGTTCATGGCGCACCGGTAGCCGGTGCAGTGTTGCATGGAGAACATGTGGCCCAGCTCGTGCGTGGCAGTCTTGATCGTGCGCAGCAGGCACAGCCGGAAGGTGGCCTGGTCGGCCTCCGGATCCCCGTTGCGGTAGATGGACCAGACGCCGACCCGGTGCCGGAGGGAAGCCTGCCCGAAGACGAAGTTCCAGCCCTCGCCCGGCCACAGGTCCTCGGCGGTGAAGGCGACGTAGGCCGCCGCGTCGTCCGGCAGGCGCGGGGTCAGCACCTGCTGCAGGATGTACCGGCTCAGCAGTTGCCGAACACCCCAGGACGGGTGCACCCGGCGGGCCTCGGGGGGAACGAGGGACAGAGGCAGTGCCTCCCGGGTCTGCACCGGGACGTTCAGGTAGGGGCCGATAAATCCGGCCGTGAGAACGACCACGTCCCTCTGCCTGTCCTGCAGATCCCCCAGCGGCTGCACGTAGACCGTGTTGCGGCCGCCCCCCGGCGTCACGGGGTCGGAGCCGACGTACTCCCGGAACGTCTGCCCGGGCTCGGGGTGGACGGACAGCCAGTCTCCGGGGCGCGTCGCATCCATCGTCCGATGCAACGGACGGAGCGCGTCGATCATCTGTGTCAGGTCCGTCATCCGGGAAGGCTCCCCACACGGCGCCCTGCACGCCGGCGTCGAGGCGGAGGCCCGCACCAGCATGCAGAGGAGGAGTGGGCGCATCCCGCCGGTCCGTCAGTAGCCGGCTGATTTGCCCGTCATGTGCTCGATGTCCACCCGCACGACCGTTGTCCGCCGGACCACCTCGGGCGAGAACTCCCACTCCCGCCCCGAGTAATGGTGCATGATGAGGTCCAGCGCATGGATCTTCTCGTCCGTGTCCTCGACCACCACCGCTTTCCCGAAGGCGATCACGCTTCGGTACCTGACGCCCCACTTGCACGCCTCCGAGCGTCGGACCAGCTCCACGTCCGCGTCGAACTGCAGACAGACGCTGTTGTTGCGGCGGATGATGTCCAGCTTGCGACCGCGGGGGGCGGAGTGGAAGTACAGGGTTTCCTCTTCGTAGCCGAAGCACAGCGGAACCACGTAGGGCTGCGTCCCGTCGGCGAGCCCGAGGCGGCAGACTGGAGCGCTCCGGATGACCTTCTCGATCGCATCTTTCTCCACGGGTTCCACCCCTCGGTCTGAACTCAGCCTGCCGGTTACCTCCCGCCCGCTGCCGCGCCGGTCAAGGGGCTGCCGAGCGCCGCTGCACGCCGGGCTTCCAGTCCCTCCAGGATGCCCAGCACCAGTCCCGCCGAGTTCTGCGCGGCGGTCTGAAGGAACTTCTGCAGGTCCACTCCGGCCTCTTCGTCGGCCCTGTCGCTGACGCTGCGGACGACCAGGCAGGGGACTCCAAACTGCCAGCATACCTGGGCCACGGCCGCTCCCTCCATCTCGACGGCATCGGCATCGAGGGCCTGGCGCAGCTCCGCTGTCTTCTCCCGGGAGGCGACGAAGACGTCTCCGGTCACGACCAGACCGGTGACGGTGCGCGGCGTGCGCCGTCCGGCCGTCGTCTGCATCTCGGCGGGCCGGTATTCCGCGGCCGCCTCCTTCGCCGCCGCCAGCAGGCGCGGGTCCGCCCGGAAGAACACGGGGTTGTCCTCTCCCGTGAGGGGGTTGGGCACGGACTGGCGCTCCATGCCCTCCCGAGAGAGTGTGCCCAGGTCGTGTTGAGCCGTCTTGCGGGCGATGACGACGTCCCCGGGCAGCAGGTCGGGGTTCAGTCCGCCCGCGATGCCGCTGAAGATCACCTCATCCGGGCCGAAACGCTCGACCAGCAGCGTCGCCGTCAGCGCGGCGTTGACCTTCCCGATGCCTGTCCGGGCGACCACGACCCGGCGGCCCCGGGCCCTGCCGGTCACGAAACGGAGGCCCTGGACCCGCACCTCGTCCACCTCCGTCATCTCGGCCTCCAGGGCGGCCACCTCCGCCTCCAGCGCACCCAGTATGCCGGTGGTCGGCTCCGCGCACGGGCCGGCCAGCCATGCGCACCCGGGGAGGGCCGCCGCCACCGTCAGCAGCAGGACTAACTTGGATCGCTTCATCACGGGCTCCCATCCCGGCTTTTGGCCGAGTCCTTCATCACGCGCTGTGGCTCCGGAGTATGTCCATCAGCCCCTGGTTCGTGTTGCAGTTCTCGAGCCGCCAGGACTGCATCATGCGGTCGATCTCGTCGGCGTTCATGCCCTGGAACTGCTCGGCGAAGGGCTTGACCAGCAGGTTGCCGACGGCGTCCCGGTAGGATCGCCGTATGGTTTCGGCTGCGGCCCCGCGGGTCAGGCGGTCGCCGCCGGCCCGCTGGACCTCGTCGATCAACTGCCGGAGCAACTCCTCCTGCGCCTCGTCGCGGCCTCCGGTCCACATGTCGGCGCCGAGCCGGGCCTTCAGCTCCCGCACAGGCGCGGTGCGTCGCATGTAGGGGCTGTCGTCGGCGAGCGTGGCGATACCCATCACGCCGACGTCCTTATAGGTCCACATGGACCATGAATGCCCGACGCTCTCGAAATGGCTTATCTGGTCGTCGATGCAGCGCAGACGCCCCTCGCGCACGGCCCGGTCGCCGGTGTAGTGATGCGCGCCGAACTCGCTGCACCACATCGGCACGCCGTGCTCCCGTCCGAACTCCACGAAGTGGCGGTACTGGGCGGCAATGGTGTCCGGGTTCGCGTCTTCGTGCGGATAGGGCGTGAAGTCGAAGTCGCCCCCGGTGTAGATGTGACAGGCGTAGACGAGATCGTCGGCGAACGGGCGCAGGCCGTCGAACTCGGTTCCCCACATGTTGCCCTCCAGGAAGATGATGTGCCGGTCGTCCACGCGGCGGATCTGCGGTACGACCTCCTCATAGAATCCCTGGAGCGTGTCCGTGTCGGGGGCGGTGGGCTCGTTGAGGATCTCGTAGCCGGCGATGACGGGTTCGTCGGCGTAGCGCTCCGCGATGGCGCACCACAGGCCCGCCACCCGGTCCCGGTAGCCCTGGTCCCCCCACAGCAGGCACACGTTGGCGGGATTGTCGCAGTGCCAGTCGGGGTTCTGCCACCCCTGCGCGGCGTGCAGGTCCAGCATGACGTAGAGGCCGTGCCTGCGGCACCATCCGATGATCCGGTCGAAGTACGTCCAGCCCGGTCCGTCGTATGCGCCCGGGGAAGCGTCGGACTCGAAGAGCCGGTAGTTGAACGGGAGCCGAACGGAGTTCGTCCCGCACTCACTCAGGAACGCGACGTCCGCCTCCCGGAGATAGTGGTCGTACTGGCACTCGTAATAGCTGGCGGCCAGGTCGTCGCCGAGCGTCTCCCGGAGCGCAGCGAAGAACAGGTGATCGACGAACGGGTAGCCGTTGATGAAATTCTCCGTGTTCAGCCACCCGCCCAGGCAGTAGCCTTTGAGCAGAACGGCTTCCCCGTCTTCGTTGGCGATGTTCCCGCCCTCTACGGACAGCCACTGGGGCTCACCTGCCATGGGGTCCTCCCGGGCAAAATGGGACGAGTCGAGGCCGCTGTCGGCGTTCAACATCAGAGCAGAGAACGCCGCCGGCTGCAAGTCACCAGCCGATGAGGGCCCCGGCGATGAGAGGCGGAGTGCTGAGCTTGACACCCCTGGTTGCGGGCATTATAGTCATGATTCTGCCGGGGGCTGTACGCCACAGACTTCCATATCCCCATCGGGTGCGCGGCCCGTGCAGAGCCCTTTGGAATGCGCTGAGTCACGTTTTACGCACTTGCAGAAAGGAGCCGGAGCGCATGGCGATCAAGGTTGGCATCAATGGTTTTGGCAGGATCGGGCGCCTGGTCTTCCGCGTCATGATGGAGCGCGACAGCTTCGACGTCGTCGCGGTGAATGACCTGGCCGACGCCGACAACCTGGCCTACCTGCTGAAGTACGACAGCGTCCACGGGCGCTACCCGGGCGAGGTCGAGGCACCGGACGCCGACACGCTCGTGGTGGACGGCAAGGCGATCCCCGTCCTCACCGTGCGTGACCCGAAGCAACTGCCGTGGGCCGAGAACGAAGTGTACTTCGCCGTCGAATCTACCGGCGTCTTCCGCACGCGCAGCGGAGAGAAGGGCGGCTACGGCGACCATCTGGAAGCGGGCGCGCAGAAGGTGCTCCTGACCGTGCCGGCAAAGGACGAGGTGGACGCCACCATCGTGCTGGGCGTCAACGACGACGTGCTTGAGCCGGACGACACCTGCATCTCGAACGCCTCCTGCACGACCAACTGCCTGGGCCCGGTTACGAAGGTGCTCAACGACAGTTTCGGCGTGGTGCGCGGCCTGATGACCACCGTCCACGGCTACACCAACGACCAGGTGACCTGTGACCAGATCCACGGCAAGTT
Organism: Candidatus Brocadiaceae bacterium; assembly: GCA_050050635.1. GTDB lineage: Bacteria > Planctomycetota > Brocadiia > SM23-32 > SM23-32 > JASFTU01. Next base: position 2,409 of record JASFTU010000013.1, on the reverse strand, counting down.
CGCCCGCGGCCGTGCCGCCGCCATCAACATCATCCCGACCACCACGGGCGCCGCGAAGGCCATTGGTAAGGCCATCCCCGAACTGAACGGCAGGCTGGACGGCATGGCATTGCGGGTGCCCGTTCCCTGCGGCTCCGTCGTGGACCTGGTGGCCGAGTGCGGGAGCGACGTCTCGGTGGCGGCAGTCAACGCCGCCATGGAGAAGGCGGCTGAAGGTCCCCTGAAGGGCATCCTGAAGTACGTTGAGGACCCCCTCGTCAGCACCGACTGCATCCACGACCCACACAGTGCCATCTTCGACGCCACCAGCACGATGGTGCTGGCCGATCGCATGATCAAGGTCGTCGCCTTCTACGACAACGAGTGGGGCTACTCCACCCGTGTGGTGGACCTGATGGAGCGGGCCGCCGGGATGTGAGACGGCCGCTGATCCCGTGTGAGTGATAGACCAGCGGGGTGCACCCCGCTTCTCCAGCTCAGGCGGTCGCCGGCGGGACCACAGGGGAGGAACGACGCGATGAAAACCATCCGTGACCTGGCAGATCAGCTCGGCGGCAAGAAGGTGCTGATGCGCGTGGACTTCAATGTGCCCATGGACAAGCAGACCGGTGAGATCACCAACGACCTGCGCATCCGCAAGGCGCTGCCCACCATCGAGTTCGCGCGGGAGCACGAGGCGCGGGTGATCCTGATGAGTCACCTGGGGCGGCCCGACGGGCAGCGGGTTGAGGAGCTCAGCCTGCGGGGGGTCGCCGAGCGACTGGGCGAGCTCCTCGGTGAGGAAGTCGAGTTTGCCCCGGACTGCGTGGGCGCCGACGCCGAGGCTGCCGTCTCCGGGCTCGATGACGGCGACGTGCTCATGCTGGAGAACACGCGCTTCCACGCCGAGGAGGAGGAGAACGACCCCGAGTTCTCCCGGCAGCTTGCCGCGCTGGCCGACATCTACGTGAACGACGCCTTCGGCACGGCGCATCGCGCGCATGCCTCCACGGCCGGTGTGGCGGATCACCTGCCGGCGGCGGCCGGGTTCCTGATCGAGAAGGAGATCGACTACCTCTCGCGTGCCACCCAGAACCCCGACCATCCGTACGTCGCCGTCATGGGCGGCGCCAAGGTGAGCGACAAGATCAACGTCATCCAGAACCTGCTCGACAAGGTGGACGCCATGCTCATCGGCGGGGCGATGGCCTACACTTTCCTCAAGCAGCAGGGCATCAGCGTGGGGAACTCACTGGTCGAGGAAGACCGGCTGGACGTGGCCGCCCGCCTGCTGGAACAGGGCGGGGACAAGATCGTGTTGCCCGTTGACCACGTCTGTGGGCGCCAGATGGAGCCGGGTACCGAAGCTCGAACCATCGACGAGGCGGAGATCCCCGACGGCTGGATCGGCCTGGACATAGGCCCCCGCACCGCCGTGCAGTTCGCGGAAGCCATCGAGGGCGCGGCCCTGGTCACCTGGAACGGGCCGGTCGGCTACTTCGAGATCGACCGGTTCGCCGAGGGCACCCGGGTTGTCGCGCAGGCGATGGTTGACTCGGACGCCACCACCATAGTGGGCGGCGGAGAGACGGCGGAGGCCGTGGAGAAACTGGGACTGGCCGACCAGATGTCGCACGTCTCCACCGGCGGCGGGGCGTGCCTGGAGTTCCTCAGCGGCGAGAAGCTGGCGGGCATTGCAGTCCTCGAATAACGAGTGCCGATCGTGCGCATCAAGATCGCCCCGGGCATTCTGGACGCCGACCTGACGCGGCTTGCGGAGGCGGTGGCGGAGCTGGAGGAGGGTGGCGCCGACCTGCTGCACTTCGATGTCGCCGACGGGCACTTCGTGCCCAACATCATGTGCGGACCCCGGCTGGTGGCGGCCGTCAGCAGGTGCGCCACCGTGCCGGTGGGCGTCCACCTGATGATCACCGATCCCGCCCGCTATGCTCCCATGTTCATCCAGGCGGGCGCCGGCACCGTGCTCTTCCACGCGGAGGCCGTGGACGACCTCGTGGCGGTGGCCGCGGGCATCCGGCAGAAGGGCGCGCAGCCCGGGGTCGCCCTCAAGCCGGACACGCCGGCCCGGGCCGTCCAGTCCGTCGTGGGAAAAGTGGACTGCCTGATGGCGATGACCGTCCAGCCCGGGTTCAGTGGACAGGGTTTCATGGAGTCCGGCTGCGAGAAGATACCGGAGCTGCGACGGATGTTCGGGGATGAGATCGACATCTACGTGGACGGTGGCATCGGCCCGGAGACGGCGCCGATCGCGGTCCGCTACGGCGCCAACGTGCTGGCGGCGGCCTCTGCCATCTTCGAGGCGGACGTGCCACCGGGCCGTGCCGTCGAGCGGCTGCGGCGCATTGCACTGGACGCGTTGCCCGGGTAGGCCCCATGTTGCGGCCTTCCGCCCGATCGGGTATAGGTATC
>JASFTU010000012.1:0-12197 GCA_050050635.1 Candidatus Brocadiaceae bacterium | reverse complement strand
AGAGGGGGAGCTGTGGGTCGGTCACCGCGGAGGTGACGGGTCACGTTCAGGGCCCACGAGGCGGCCACGATGCACAGGATCATCGCGTACAGAGACCGTCTATGCCGGCTCAGCCAGAGCCGCAGGCGCACGGCGGGACGCGTACGGCGGGCGGCGAACCAGACCAGGTAACACAACAGGAGGAGGAAGAAGGGAGGGGCGAGGGGGTTCACGCGCCATGCCCGGCCGAACTGCGCGTGCCCCATGGCCACGAAGCCGCGAGTCATGCCGCAGCCCGGGCACGGCAGGCCCGTGAGGTTGTAGAAACCGCATACACTCACCGGCAGGCGGGCCGGGACAGTGGTAAACGTGGCGACCAGCAACACCGCGGCAACGACCCCCGGCGCGAACCATCGGGACAGGCCCGCCGCCTCCGGCTCGTCCGGCGCCCCTGTGTCCGAGTGCGTCATAGCTGCAAGGAGTTTCCCTCCGCGTCCCTCATGTAACCGCCCCCCACCAGTATCAGATCGATCAGGCTCCATATGCCGAGCCCGCCGCAGGTGATCAGCTTCAGAATGCCCAGCCCGACGTAGCCGAGGTAGAAGCGGTCGATCCCGAGCAAACCCAGCAGCCAGGAACACACGAAGGCGACGCCCTGGCTCCTGGCGGGGGTGCCGGTGGGCGCGGGGCGCTCCAGTGGCCGCCCTTCGGCATCCTTCATGGCCCCCACGCCGATCAGGATGAAGTCCACCAGTGACCAGATGCCCAGCCCCCCACAGGTCAACAGCTTCAGTATGCCCAGGCCGATATAGCCCAGGTAGAAACGGTCGATGCCCAGCGAGCCGACGAACATCGAGAGGATAAAAGCGACGCCCTGTGAACGGGGCGCCGGAACGGTCGTCGGGCGCTCCACGGCCCCCGCGGATTCGGGCTGCTGCCCTGTCTCCGCTGGCGCCTCTATCGGGACGACGGCTCCACACCGGGGGCATTTGCCGCTCCTGCTCGCCATATCGTCGCCGACCTTCAGGACAACGCCGCATTCCGGACACGTGACGCGTATGGTCATCGCAACGCCCCTGTTGAGCACACGGGAACCGGCCGATGAGGGCCACCGGTGAGCCGCCGACAATCGTAGGTCGCCCGGGAGCGCCTGTCAAGGCGCCTCGAGTCGCCGCTTCTTCAGGCGCCCCACCGCAAGGTGCGCGCGGCGCGTGGGTTCCGGCAGACGGTACCTGAGGCAGCACCGGAGGACCAGGTCGGTGGACGTGTCCAGATCGGCAAGGTGCCCCGGGCTGACGAACACCGGCCTGACGTCCGTCCTGCTGCGCAGCACCACGCCTATCTGCTCCCCTTCGTCATGGAGCGGGACGCGTTCTCCCTTCTCGCGCCCCGGTTCGTCGTGTTCGCCCACCAGGCGGCTCTTTGCGCAGCCTACCGTGGGAAGGCCCAACCACAGCCCCATGTGCGAGGCCAGCCCGATACGCCGTGGATGAGCGAAGCCCTGTCCGTCGAAGATAACGGCGTCGGGGCGTGTTCCCAGCCGTCTGAATGCCTCGACCACCGCGGGACCTTCGCGGAAGCTGAGCAGGCCGGGCACGTAGGGGAAGGAGCAGGGCATCTGCAGCCCTGCCTCCTCCACCTCTTCCATCTCGGGAAGGCGCAGCACGACCAGGCTGACGAACATGAGCTCCCGTGCCCGGCTGAACGCCACGTCGGCTCCGGCCAGCGTACGGATCTCATCGGGCAGCGGGGCCAGTCTCACACGTGACGCCAGCTCCTTCTGAAGCTGACGTGCCTCGGCGGGCGTCAGGTCCCATGGGTGCAGTGTCGGGACGTGCATGCTCGTCCTCCTCGCCGCACAGGGTAGCCGGGAGCGCTGGATCGCGCAACCCCGGTCTTGACCGTCTCCGGTTCGGCGGTAAGATGGGCATCGAGCACATTGGCAGGAGTTCTGAATGGGCACGAATCGGCCTCGGCACGTCATCTGGATAACGACCGATCACCTGCGCTACGACTGCGTGGCGTCCAACGGGAACCCCGCCGTGAAGACGCCCAACCTCGACCGGCTGGCGGCCGGCGGCGTGTCCCTGGAGCGCTGCTACGGGCAGAGCCCGCTGTGCATGCCGAGCCGGGCCAGCTTCATGACGGGGCAGTATCCGTGCCGCACGGGCGTGCTCAGCAACGGCCCCGCTCTGCCGCCGGAGCGTGGGCCCACCTGCGCCGAGGTCTTCCGCAACGCCGGCTATGCCACGGCCCAGGTCGGCAAGCTGCACCTGGAGCCGCACGACGAGATGGACCTGGACCCGGCGGAGCGCCGACGCTACGGCTTCGGATACATGGCCCTCAGCGAGGAGCCCGGCTGTTACGAGGACGCCTACACGCGCTGGCTCCGCAGCGAGTTCCCCGAGCACGCCGAGAGCATGCGCGTGCCCCGGCCTCGGGAGCGGGTGCGTGCCAATACTCCGTTCATGCAATGGACCGTGGACGCCCCGCCGGAGGCGAGCCACGCGGGCTTTGCCGTCTCTCAGGCGCTGCATTTCCTCCGGCTCGGCCGGCCGTCGTTTATCCACGTCGGAATCTACGCTCCCCATCCACCTCTCAATCCCCCCTCCGCTGTGTTCGACCTGTATGCCGACGCCGACGTTCCGGCTCCACACTGGCGGGAGGGGGAGGACGAGGACAAGCCCGACCCGCTGCGTCGAATGCTTCGAGGCCTGCAGGAGGTGGACGCCGACGCGTGGCGGCAGCGGCGTCGCTTCTTCTACGCCATGTGCACGCTCCTCGACTCACAGGTGGGGAGGCTACTGGAGGGCCTGGAGGGGCGGGGAGAACTCGAGGACACCCTCATCGTCTTCATGTCGGACCACGGCGACATGGACGGTGACCACCGCATGGTGTCCAAGCAGCCTTCCTTCTATGAGGAAGTGATGCGGCTGCCGGCGATACTGCACTGGCCGCAGGGCTTGCCCGAAGGCGGTCGAAGGATGGAGGGCCTGGTGGAGGCCGTGGACGTGTTGCCCACGCTGTTTGAGCTGACAGGCACGGCCGTGCCAGCGCGCGTGCAGGGCCGGAGCTTCGCCGCGCACCTGCGGGGGGATGCGGAGGGTCGCTTCCGGCAGGACGTCCTGGCCATGCACGGCGCGCCCGGCCAGGCCCTGTGGGCCATGCTGCGCACCGAGGAGGCCAAATACATCCGCTACGGACCGGGGGCAGAGGTGCTCTATGACCTGGCCGCCGAGCCCGGGGAGTACACCAATCTGGCAAGGATGCCCGAAGAGGAGGCCAGGCTGGCCGGGATGCGTGAGCGGATGCTGCACCGTATGCTGGGGGCCGCAAGCTCCGGCCTGGAACGTCACCGCCCCTTCTGAGCCGCAGGGCTGGCCGTCGCTGCGGTCCCTTACCTGACGCCCAGGTAGCGCGCTGCCTGGTGGATCTCGTCCGCGCTGGCGGCCAGGTAGACGCGGTCGCCCGCCTCCAGGGTGACCTTGCCGCGAGGGATGATGAATTCGCCGGTCTCGGAGCGGAATATGCCGGCAATAATGCAGTCGGAGGGGAACCCGGAGTCCCCGGCGATGTCCTCGACGGTCCGACCGGCGGCGCGCGATTGCTCGGGAATCTTCACGAACACGATGCTCGCCTTCCCCTCGCCGAAGGCTGTGAGCTCCTGGATGAGCGGCTCCTCGATCTCCCAGGTGAACTGGTTGATGTACAGGTCCACGATGTTCAGCACGCGGGTCGCTCCGGCCAGCTTGTAGGCCGATTCGTAGCGGGGGTCGCGCATGCGCACGATGATACGACGCACTCCCATGTGCTGCGCCAGCACGGCGAAGCACAGGTTGTCGCTGTCCCTGCGCATGACGGCGGCGGCGCAGTCGGCCCGCTCCAGCTCGGCCTCCTCCAGGGTGCTGATGTTGGTTGCGGAGCCGTGGATGGTGGTCGCGCCGATCTGGGAGTAGACGCGTTCGCACACTTCACGGTCCGCGTCGATGACCACCAGGTCGTGTTTGCCGGCCATCAGACGGCGCGCGAGGCCGCGCCCGACCAGGCCGGCGCCGGCGATGACTATTCTCATTTCCATACCTCCGATCGCGTATCTCTCTCAGTGCCAGGCCCTTCGGCTCAGCAGTATCAGCAGGGGCAGGATCTCCAGCCTGCCCGCCAGCATTCCCAGGATATAGGTGACCTTTACCAGGGGGTTGAGCTGTGCCATCTGGCCTACGGGTATGTAGCAGGGGCCGATGTTGCCCAGCGCGCTGAACATCCCCGACGCACTGGCCAGCGCCCCATGGCGGCTGAGGGCCCCCGTCGTCAGGGCACCCACCAGAAGGAGCAGAACCCATGCGGAGAACAGGCCCGCCGTCCTGTATATCTCTCTCCGGCGGAGCTGCTTCCCGTCCACCATGACGAGCTGTATCTCACTGGGAGGCGTCAGGGCCCGGCGCACCTGCTGCGCCAGCACTTTGAGCAGTATGACGATGCGGATGACCTTCAGCCCCCCGCCGGTCGAGCCGGCGCAGCCGCCGACAAACATCAGCACGAGGAACACCTGCCGCGCCAGAGGCGTGAAGTAGTCGCTCGCAATGTCCCTCGTCGCGAAGCCCGTCGTAGTGGCGATGGCTGTGACCTGGAACAGGCTGTGGCGGAAGCTCTCGTGCAGTGATGCGTCCGGCGCACGCGCGAGCCTGGAGCCGAGGACGAGCACCAGGGAACCGCCCAGAATGATCCACCACAACCGCATCTCCTCGGCCCGCCAGAGGGACGAGATACGCCCGGTCAGCACGCGGTAGTGAACCAGGAAGCTGGTGCCCCCTGCCCACATGCCGAAGATGACGACGTATTCGAGCGCCACGTGGTGGGCGTAGCCCGCCTGTTCGTAATGAGCGATGCTCGCGTCGTGGGGGGAGTAGCCCCCCGTCGAAAGGCACGTGAATGCGTGGCAGATGGCGTCGTAGAGACTCGCCCCGCACAGGTAGAGACCGAGGATGACCAGCAGCGTGAAGAAGGAGTAGATCACCCACAGTATCTTCAGCGTGTTCCAGATCCCCGGCGCGATGCGCTCGCCGCCGATCTTGTGGCTCTCGGCGGTGAACAGGGCGTGGGAGAGGCCGCCCTGGTATACGACCACCAGGAAGAACGTCAGGATGCCCAACCCCCCGACCCACTGGGTCATGGCGCGCCAGAAGAGCAACGACCTGGGCATCGAATCCAATCCGCTCAGCATGGTGATGCCGGTCGTGGTGAAGCCGCTCATGGCCTCGAAGTAGCCGTCTAGGTAGGAGACCCCCAGGTGGTAGGTGAACGGTATCGCGCCGACCGCGCTTATGGCCACCCAGCTGAACACGCAGATGAGCATGGCCTCCGGGGTGCCCAGGGGGCGCCGGCTGACGGGCTGCCGCACGTCCCGCCAGCACATGCCGCCCACCACGAGGGAGGCGAGGATGGCGATGCTGTAGGTGCCGGGCCGGACGTCCTGGAATCCGCCGTCACCAAGAGCGAGAGAAAGGAAAAAGGGGATGAGCAGCAGGAGGCCGAACACCAGAAGGATGCTGCCGACGTAGCTTACAACCGTCCGCAAGCGGGCGAAGGAGAACCTCAAAGACGCCTCCGGCGGCGTGAAAACGAGGGCTGATCCACTATGGCGCCATTGTAGTGGGACGGGGCGGGCCGTTCCAATGCCCCGCGATGGGGGCTTCGGCAAAGGCGCCCTGAGCGGCTTGCAAGCGCTCCGTTCCGGCCGTACGATGCTGCCTGCTATGAGCAACTCATCGGGGCAGTTGGAGCGGAATCTCGGATACCAGTTTCGGGACCGGTCCGTACTGCGGCGTGCGTTGCGACACGCCTCTGCTGCCGATCACGGTCCGAGTAACGAGCGGCTTGAGTTCCTGGGGGACGCCGTGCTGGACCTGGTGGTCTCGGAGCTTCTGTACCGGCGGTTGCCCGCTGCGGCGGAAGGTGAGTTGACGGTGATCCGGTCGGCAGCCGTCTCGCGGGAACCGCTGGCGCGCGTAGCGACGTCCCTGGAGCTGGCCGACTACCTGGAGGTGGACGAAGGAATCCGTGCTCGTCCCCGGTATCCCTCTTCGATCCTGGCCGGCGCCTACGAGGCCGTGGCGGGAGCCGTATTCCTCGACGGGGGGATCGAAGCCGCCCGCGAGTTCATCCAGCGCAGCCTGGCCGGCGAACTCGAGAGGGCCCGGCAGAGCGCCACGGCCGCGGGCTGCAAGTCCATACTCCAGGAGAAGACCCAGGCCGAGGGACGCGGCGTTCCCACGTACGAAACCCACCGGGCGGAAAGCCCCGACCACAGGCCCCGGTTCCAGGCGGTGGTGAAGATAGGGGGCAAGGCAGGCGGCGAGGGTTGGGGGGCATCGAAGAAGGTGGCGGAGGAGAACGCCGCGCGCAATGCCCTGGATGAGCTCTACCCCGGCTGGCGCGACGTCTCGCCCTGACGCGTCACCCCCGTGCTCGCGGGTCGCCCGCCTTCACCCTCCGACGCTCCGGCAGAAGTCGCTGACCCAGCGGATCCTCTCCACGCTATCCTCTTCCGCCCCCTCCGGTAGCTCGTCGGAAACACCGAGCACGAGCCGGGGGTGGAACAGCTCCACGAGACGTTCCACGCACCGGGCGAGCCGGTCGCGCGGATAGGTGGGCAGGAACAGCACTGCCGGTATGCCGTCCAGCAGCACCTTATCGCCGATGTGCTCGGCAATCTGTTCGAGCGTGACGTCCCCCTGCGGCTCGGGGGTGAGCGCCTCCAGGCCGTCGAACGGCAGGTCGGCCAGGTAGGGCAGCAGCGTCCGGAAGTAGCCGTCAATGTGAACGTGGGTGAAGATGCCGGCTTCGCGGAGCTGGTTGGAGCGGCGCTCGTACCAGGGAATCAGGTAGCGCTCGAAGTAGCGCGGGGAAAGAAGCTGCTCGTGGATGTTCTCTCCGAAGTTGACGATCCTCACGCCGCCATATTCGACGATCTGCTCGTAGAGGGGGTCGTAGGTGCGGTCTATCAGCTCCATGACGGCTTCGACCTCTTCGGGAGCGTCGGCGAGGGCGTAGATGAAGTCGTCCAGCTTCATCAGTTGCTGGCAGAGGGCCTGGTAGGGGCTCTTGGGCACCCAGAACTGCGGTTCGCCGCGCTCGCCGACGAAACGGCTGCCCTTCTCGAATCTCTCCTCACTGAAGGTCACCTGTGTCCGCTCCAGCAGCCACCTCAGCTTCAGCAGGTCTTCGGGTCCCTTCACGGGGAACTCCACCGTCCGCCACGTGCTGTCCACCGTCAGGTGCTGGCGTTCGACCAGGTCGCCGTGGGGTGTCCTGGTGATGACGACGGCCCCGTCGCCGTCCTCCTCTCTTTCCACGCGGACCTCCTCCGACCGCGTCCAGACCACCGGGTCCGGCATGCCGGTGTAGTAGTGGACGTAGCGCATCGAGATGGCCAGGTCATCGTAGAGTTCGGGCAGGCTCATTGCGGCGTATCGGGGCGGCAGATTGCCCATCTCCGTGTGCCAGGCGTACCAGGGCTCTATGCGCGGCTGGAAGAACACCCGGGGGAGTGGTTGGCCCTCGAAGACACGCACGTTCATCTGCCGCCTGGTCATCTGCTGCACTGTCCTATTCCCTCCGGGCCGAAGGCGCCGCACACTATAGCACAGGGGGCGAGCGGACGCACGCTGCACGCACTGCTGGTTTGACCGGCCGCAGCGCTGTGCATATAATCCGCGCGGCACGTCTCCGCCCGGCATCCTACGGGCCCGGCGTGGCGGGCGCGGAGCGGCCGCAGGTGTGAGAGTGGCGTCTCTTGTCCGCAGCATGAGCACTCGGGGAGATGGAAAGTGCTGGAGCACGTGAAAAGCGCCGCGCCGTTGAAGGTCGGATACCTGCCGACTCACAGGCACGGCGTGTTCAGGAGCGAAGTCGCCGTGCGCCAGAAAGAGCGAATCGAACGCAAACTCCAGCAGTTGGGGCTGGAGTACGTGGGACTGGACTGGCTGAACGAGCCCGGCCTCCTGTATGAACCGACCGATGCCGAGGCGGTAGTCGAGCGCTTCCGGCGGGAGGGTGTGGACGCCGTCTTCGCGGCGCACTGTGACTTCGGCAACGAGGTGCCCGTGGGCCGCGTGTGTAAAGGGCTCGGGAAGCCCATCCTGCTGTGGGGGCCGCGGGACGAGGCGCCCGGCCCGGACGGCACTCGGGACCGAGACACCCAGTGCGGCCTCTTCGCCACCAGTAAGCTCCTCAGGCGCCTCGGCCTGCCGTTCACCTACGCCCCGAACTGCGGGCTGGACGATGGAGTCTTTGCGCGCGTGCTGGACGTCTTCCTTCGCGCCGCCAACGTGCACCGTTCGGTGCGGGGCGCCCGGATAGGCCAGATCTCCACCCGGCCCACTCCGTTCACCAGCACCATGTGCAACGAGAGCGAGTTGCTCGAGCGGTTCGACGTCGAGGTGGTGCCGACGCCGCTCCCCGACATCACCGCCGACGTGGTGCCGCGGGCCGACTCCGGGGAGGTATCGGAGGAACTGGCCGCGCTGCGGCAGCGCATGGACACCGGAGAGGTGGAGGAGCGTTACGTGCGTCGGCTGCTGTCGCTCAAGCTCGTCCTGCAGGAATGGGCCGTCCAGGAGAAGCTCGACGCGCTGGCGATCCACTGCTGGAGCGCTCTGGCGGTGCCGCTGGGGATTGTGCCGTGCGCCGTCAACGGGCTGCTTGCGGAACTGGGGCTCCCCGTGGCGTGCGAGACCGACGTCAACGGCGCGGTGACGTCGCTTGCCCTGCAGGCGGCGGCGATGGCCGAGAATCCCGTTTTCTTCGCGGACCTGACCATCCGTCACCCGGAGAACGACAACGCCGAGCTGCTCTGGCACTGCGGTCCCTTCCCGCTCGCGCTCGCGGACGCCGAGGCGGAGCCGTCGCTCGGCGGACACTGGATGCGGCCCGGGCAGCAGCCGGGGGTCGGACACTTCAGGATCAGGGGCGGGGACGTCACCCTCGGGCGCTTCGACGGCGACAACGGCGAGTACCGTTTCTTCATGGGTCATGCGGTGGGCTGTAAGGGCCCGAGAACGCGGGGAACGTACCTGTGGGTGCAGGTGGAAAACTGGCCCCTGTGGGAGGAGCGGCTGATATACGGCCCCTACATCCACCACATTGTCGGCGTGCACGGCAAGCTGGCCCCGCCCCTCTACGAGGGCGCCAGGTACCTGGGCATCGAGCCCGAAGCCGTGGAGCCGACTGGGGAGCAGATACGGGCCTACCTGCGCGGGCAGGCGGAGCTGTGACTCTCTGAGCCGGTTCGAGGCAATCGTGAGCGTGCAATGGAAAACCGTGGAGCACGCCTGCCGGCCGCTCGCCTGGCTGCTGGGGGTGGCCGACCGACCCTACCCGGTCCTCCTGGAGAGTTCCGCGCATTCGACGCCGCTCGGCGTCTATTCCCTGCTGTGCTGGGATCCCTTCCTGAAGGTCACGTGCACGCGCGATGCAGTGCGCATACAGGACCTCCGGTGCGGCGGAACCGTCGAGACGGACCGGGACCCGTTCCGGGTCCTTTCGGAGCAGTTCGCCCCGTACCGCTTCGATCCGCCCGGGGGCTTTGACCTTCCGTTCGCGGGTGGCGCGGTCGGTTACTTCTCCTACGACCTTCGGCACCGCATCGAGAAGCTCCCCGACCGGTGCGAGTACGACCTGGACATTCCGTGGTTCACGCTCTGCTTCTACGACCGCGGGTTGGTCTTCGACCACCGGCGCGGCATCACGTGGTGGGTGGGCCCCGAGGGCGTGGAGGCGGAGGTGCCCGAACCACGGGACGAGGGCGGCATTCCGCCCCTGGAGCGGGTGCGACTGGAATCCAACTTCAGTCGCGACGAGTATCTGGCGGTTGTCCGCCGGACCAGGGAGTACATCGCCGCCGGCGACATCTTTCAGGCGAACCTGTCCCAGCGCTTCTCGGGTCCGTCTCCCGCCGGCGGCCTCACTCTGTATGCCCGGTTGCGGCACATGAACCCCGCGCCGTTCAGTGCGTACCTCGGATACCCGGGCTTCGAGGTGGCTTCTTCTTCGCCCGAGCGGTTCCTGCTGGTGGAGGGCGACCGGGTCACCACCCGACCCATCAAGGGCACCCGGCCACGGAGGGCGGGGGACGAGGTGTTCAATCAACGGATGCGCGGGGAACTGCTGGCCTCGCCGAAGGACCATGCGGAACTGGCCATGATTGTGGACCTGGAACGGAACGACCTGGGACGGGTCTGCAACTACGGGACCGTCCGCGTCGTCGAGCACGCGGTCATCGAGGCCTACCAGACGGTCTTCCACCTGGTCTCCACGGTGACGGGCGAGCTCTACCGACCCGAGCATGACGAGTTCTCGCTCATCAAAGCGACCTTCCCGGGGGGCTCCATCACGGGCGCTCCGAAGATCCGGGCGATGGAGATCATCGAGGAACTCGAACCGCATGCCCGCAGCATCTACACCGGCTCGATCGGCTACATCTCGTTCCACGGGCGGATGGACCTCAGCATCGTCATCCGCACCATGGTCATTCAGGCGGGGCGGGTGTACGTGCAGCTCGGGGGAGGGATCGTGGCCGACTCCGACCCCGTGCTCGAGTACGAGGAGACACTGCACAAGGGCAGGGCCCTGTTCGAGGCCCTGAACGCAGAGGAGCCGGCGGACATCGCCCGAGGAACGGCATCGGGCAGATGAAGCGCAGCCCGAACGGGGCCCGTTCGGGACGGGGTGACCTTCGGCGATGCGCCGGCCGGGAGCTCCACATGGCTTACGTCTATCTGAACGGCGAAATCGTCGGGCGCCAGCAGGCCGCCGTCTCGCCCTTCGACCGCGGCTTCCTCTACGGCGACGGGTTCTTCGAGACGACGCGGATCATCGCCGGCGCGCCGCTGCTGCTGGCCAGACACCTGGAGCGACTGGCGTGCTCGTGCCGCCAGACGGGCTTCGGCGTTGTTCCGGACCCGGCCGAGCTGAAACGCGCCGTCCGGGCGGTGATCGAGGCCAACGGCGTGACGGAGGGGTACCTCCGCATCAGCATCAGTCGCGGCCTGCACGAAGGACGCCTGACCGAGCTGGAGAGCCGGAGAGCGACGGTCCTGGTGGAAGGGCGGCCGATGGACCTGCCTCCCCTTGGGGCCACTCCGCCGATGACGCTGGCTCGCTCGCGCTACAGGCGAAACGAGGACTCGCCCGTGGTCCGGCACAAGACGCTCAGCTACCAGGGCAACCTGCTGGCCCTGGCGGAGGGCCGGCGAGGGGGCGCCGATGAAGTGTTCTTCCTCAACGCGCGGGACGAACTCACCGAAGGCGCCATCACCAACCTGTTCTTCATCCATGAAGGCACGGTGCACACCCCCGACGTTGCGTGCGGGCTGTTGCCCGGCATTACGCGACAGGTTGTCCTGGAGCTCTGCCGGGCTCTGCCCGTCCCCGTCGAGGTCGGCCGGTACTGCCTGGCTGACCTGATGGATGCGGACGAGGTCTTCTGCACCAACTCGCTCCGAGGCGTCGTGCCCGTACGGGAAGTGCTGGATTGTCCCTCGCTCGAGCTGGGCGCCGAGACCACCTCCCAACTCCGGCTCGCCTACGCCGAGTTCGCGGCCCGTTCTCCCGGCGAAGAAGCCCCCGATTGAAGGCGACCAGAGGCTGCGAGAGCCCCGTTTATGGCGTTCTCCGGCTTGTTGGACACGGGTATTTGACAGTCCCAGGCGGCGCCGTTAGTATGCCCAGTTCTCTTACTTACGGCGCGTCAGCCTGGGAGGATACCCAATGGTCTCGGGCGAAGTTAACGTTGTCTGGCTTCAGGGGGGTGGCTGTACGGGATGCTCCGTATCCTTCCTCAACACGGCCCGTCCCACGGTCCGTAACCTCCTGGTTGAGCAGTTCCTGCCCGGAACGCACATCAGCCTGAGGTACCATCCCACCCTCATGGCGGGGCAGGGGGATGGTGCGTTCGAGTTGCTGGACGGACTCCCGGACGCCGGATACGTGCTCGCCGTCGAGGGAGCACTGCCGGAGAACGAGTCGTTTTGCACCGTGGGCACAGAGGATGGCCGAGAAGTCTCAGTCACAGAGAAATTCGTCTCCCTGGCTGACCGGGCCTCGCTGGTTCTGGCCGTCGGCACATGCTCGTCCTTCGGGGGGATACCGGCCGGCAATCCCAACCCCGGTGCCTATCGCTCCGCCAGCGACGTCATGTGCGTCCGTGCCATCGCCACGCC
>JASFTU010000011.1:0-12420 GCA_050050635.1 Candidatus Brocadiaceae bacterium | reverse complement strand
GGTCTGCCAGAGCTGGTCGGGGATGTGGCCGTGGTCGTCCACCTCGACCCGCACGATGACGTAGCCGGGGAACAGCTTCCGCTGCACGACCTCCCTCTTGCCGCCGCGCAGCTCGGTAACGGCCTCGGTGGGGACGAGCACTTCGGGCACGCGCTCCCTGAGCTTCCTCAGCTCGAGCATGCGCACCAGGTTGTCGCGCACCTTCTCCTCACGGTTGCTCTGCACCCTGAGGACGAACCACTGCCTGGCCGCCTCCTCGTCCTTCTGATCGGTTGTCGTCTCTGCCATAATCTTGTCCTGCGGCACCGGAGGTGCCCGTTTTCCCATACCTCAGAGCCGCCGTCCCGAAGGGAGATGGCGGCCCCTCTCTACTTGGGCAACACGCCCAGCGTGCCCATCACGAGGGCTACGATCCAGTCCCAGACGAACAGGAACACTCCCAGAAGCACGATGGAGACGAGTACGGCCGTGGTGGAACGTGTCAGCTCCTCGCTGCCGGGCCACGACACCTTTGCCAGTTCGGCCTGGGTCTCGACCAGCAGGTCAACGACGCTATGCGTTCTTTTGTCCAGCCAGCCGATCCCGGTTTCCGGTCCGACGGTCAGCAGGAATATGCCCACCCCCACTACAAGGAAGACGCCGGCGGCCAGGATGGCGGCGTAGGGGACGACCATGCCCAGCACCTTCTGGGCACCCTCGAGCCGGGGCCTGGCGATCTGGAACAGGCGTACGCAGGCGAACAGGGCGAGCAGAAGAAAGGCACCCGCCGCCGCCATGCGAGCGTAAACTCCCTGGCCGGGTCGATACGGACTCAAGATCGTGGACGCGGGCAATCTCAGCTGTAGTAGCGCTTCCCCACAACCCCGAGCAGCCTGCTCAGAGGGGCAATGGCAGGCCAGGAGGGACTCGAACCCCCAGCCGCCGGTTTTGGAAACCGGTGCTCTGCCGATTGAGCTACTGGCCTGGGTTATGGGCGTCTTCGCCTTCCCCCGAGGGGGGACAGTGACCGGGACTGCGCCGGCCGCCGCCTTCTACTTCCTCTTCTGCCGATGGAGCGTGTGCTTTCTGCACCAGCGGCAGTGTTTCTTCAGCTCAAGCCTCTTTCCTCCCGCCGTCTCGGTGGACGTGCGGTAGTTCTCCCTGTTGCACTCCGTACACTGGAGAGTTACGTACTGGCGCATGGCTCGTGGTGGTTACTCCAGGATGTTGGTCACCACGCCGGCACCCACCGTCAGGCCGCCTTCGCGGATAGCGAACCGCAGTTGCTCTTCCATGGCGATCGGGGTGATCAGGTCCGCCTCCAGCGTCACGTTATCGCCGGGCATGACCATGTCGACGCCTTCGGGCAGCACGATGTCGCCGGTTACGTCGGTGGTGCGGAAGTAGAACTGGGGCCGATAGCCGCTGAAGAACGGCTTGTGGCGTCCGCCTTCATCGGCGGTCAGCACGTAGACTTCGCCCTCGAACTCCGTGTGCGGCGTGATGGACCCCGGCTTGGCCAGGACCATGCCCCGCTCCAGTTCGTCCTTCTCGACCCCGCGCAGCAGCACGCCGATGTTGTCGCCGGCCTGGCCCACGTCAAGGGTCTTGCGGAACATCTCCACCCCGGTGACGACGGTCTTGCGGATCTCGCGGGACATGCCGACGATCTCGACCTCGTCCCCGACTCTGACGGTGCCCCGTTCCACGCGGCCCGTTCCGACGGTTCCGCGTCCCTTGATGCTGAACACGTCCTCGACGGGCATCAGGAAGGGCTGATCGACCGCGCGAGCCGGCTCGGGGATGTACTCGTCCAGCGCCTCCAGCACTTCAACGACCGGGCTGACGGCTTCCTCGTCGTCCGGGTTCTCCAGCGCGTGGAGGGCGGAGCCATGCACGAAGGGGATTTCGTCCCCCGGGAAGTCGTAGTTGTTGAGGATGTCGCGGACCTCCAGCTCCACCAGTTCCAGCAGTTCGGGGTCGTCGAGCTGGTCGGTCTTGTTGAGGAACACGATGATGGCGGGCACGTTGACCTGGCGGGCCAGCAGCACGTGCTCCTTGGTCTGCGGCATGGGCCCGTCGGCGGCGCTCACCACCAGGATGGCGCCATCCATCTGGGCGGCGCCGGTGATCATGTTCTTGATGTAGTCACGGTGGCCGGGGCAGTCGACGTGGGCGTAGTGACGTTTCTCCGTCTCGTATTCGACGTGCTGGGTCTGGATCGTGATGCCGCGTTCCTTCTCCTCGGGGGCATTGTCGATGCTGTCGAACGTGCGGTATTCGGCCAGTCCCTTCTTGCTCAGGTACAGCGTCATCGCGGAGGTCAGCGTGGTCTTGCCGTGGTCGACGTGACCGATGGTCCCCACGTTCAGGTGCGGCTTCGTCCGCTTGAAATCCTCCTTAGCCATGATCCGCTGGCTCCTCCCAAGAGTTGTGTATCAGAGGCAAATCCGGTTATGCAGCAGTCGCCGCACGGATCGGTAGGCGACCGCCTCGACCACTGCCTGTGAGCCACTCAGCCCCCCGCCCCACTGCGGACACCGGTGCCGCTCAGAGGGCCGTCAACTACCTGTCTGCCTGCCGAGAAGATGGAGCTGCTGATGGGGTTTGAACCCATGGCCTCGTCCTTACCAAGGACGCGCTCTACCACTGAGCTACAGCAGCTGTGTCGTCAACGCCGGACCAGACGGCCGAGACCCCTGCCGGATCGTACCGGGGATGCTTCCACGCATGGAGAATGATAGGCCGCTGCGGCCAGCGAGTGGGATGCAGGTACACACGTCCGATTATTCCGATCGTACCACACCACCCACGTCAAGTCAAGCGAAAACGCACCACGTATTTCTGGAGCGGGCGATGGGATTCGAACCCACAACAACTGGCTTGGAAGGCCAGGGCTCTGCCGATTGAGCTACGCCCGCGCATGTCCTGGTGGGCAGGGGAGGATTCGAACCTCCGAAGGTAGACACCAACAGATTTACAGTCTGTCCCCTTTGGCCGCTCGGGAACCTGCCCATACACAGCTTGCGCCTTCCCGCCCCGTGCGCTGCACTGGAGCTAGTGAGGGGATTCGAACCCCTAACCTGCGGTTTACAAAACCGCTGCTCTGCCGTTGAGCTACACTAGCCCCCGGGACGCGTCCACTATAGCAGATCCCCGCCCTGTTTCAAGCGTACACGCTCGTGCCGCGACCCTTGAAATGTGCTCGTCTTTCGTGTAGCATCGGCACTGGAGGGCCCCTGTACGTTCTACGAACCCAGAGCCATGGTGTCCGATCTGACCGAGCACGAGCTATGCGTCGCGGCCCTGTCCGCCACCGAAGGTGTGGGTCCGGTCACCATCGCCGCCCTCATCGAGGTGGGACGGGAGCACGCAGTGCCCCTTCGGGACCTGCTCGCCCTGCCGGGGGACGAGCTGGCCCGGCGGACCGGCCTCCCGCCCGATGCGGCCCGTCGGGCGGCGGGCCTCGAATCCCCGTCCCTGGCCGGGCGGGCCGTGGTCGAGCGTGTGCGCCGGCTCGGCGCCGACGTTCTTCCGGCGGGTCGTCCGGGCTACCCGGAGCGCCTTCGGGAGCTTCCGGATCGGCAGGCGCCGCACGTGCTGTTCTTCCGCGGCGACGGGTCGCTGCTTCAGCGGCCCTGCATCGCGGTGGTCGGCTCCCGACGTCCCTCGCGGAAGGCCCGCCTGGCCGCGGATTTCCTGGCGGCCCATCAGGCAGGGTCGGGCCCCGTCGTGGTCAGCGGTGGGGCGCGGGGCATCGACGCTGCGGCTCACCGGGCTGCTCTCGGGAAGGGCGCGACGATCGTAATGCCGGCGCTGGGCATATGCGGCTTCCGGTGGTCCGGGATCGCCTCCCCGGGCTCGGCGGAGGGCCGCTGGTGCGTGGTGAGCGCTTTCCCGCCGGCGGCGCCCTGGGACGCCGCGTATGCACTTACGCGCAACAGCCACATCGTGGCGCTCAGCGACGCCGTGGTCGCTTTCGACCCGCGGGACAGAGGAGGCACGTGGAACAGCTGCATGCACGCGTTGCGGATGGGCAGGCCGTTGTTCGTAGTGACGGCGGCGCGTCGGGGCGCCAAGCAGAGGGGCCAACGGCGTCTGGTCCGGCGTGGCGCGGTGGCGCTGGACCCCGACTGCATGCCGGATGCGCCGGCCTTCGCGCGCCTCGTCGCCGGCTACCGTGCGCCGTCTCCGCCCGCGCAGGACGAGCTCTTCGACGGTCCTTCGCGATGCCGGTCGGGCGAGCGGCCACCGGCCGGGTGAGGGCGGGACCTCAGGCAGGGGACTGCTGTCCGAGTTCGTTCAGGCGACGCTGGAACTGGGCCTGCTTCCGCGCGGCCTTGTTCTTATGGATGATGTTCTTGGAAGCGGCTCGGTGGAGGAGCCTGGTCAGCACGCGGAGTTGCTGCTCCGCCTCCTCGACGTCCCCGCGCTCAAGCATGCGCGTCATCTTGTTCTCCTCGGTGCGGAGCCGGCTCTTGACCGCGCGGTTGCGCCGCGTGCGTTTCCTGTCCTGCCTGAGTCTTTTCAGTGCTGATGGGCGGTTCGGCATTGTCTTTCCTCGTCAAGGTGATCGCGGACGGGCCAGCGGGGGGCACTATCCGCTGAGGGCTTCCACCTTCCCGGCCACGTCGCGGAAGTTGATGTCCTGGCTATAGATGCGCTTGTACGTCTTGAGGGCTTCCTCCCGGTTGCCCATCGCTTCGAGCGCCTGAGCCCGGTAGTAGTGGAGTTCCTTGCCCTCATCGTCCATCTGCGGGTGCTCGGAGATGGCCCGTTCGAACTGCTCCAGTGCCAGGTCGTGTTGCCCCTTTGCCATGAAGCAGCGGCCCAGCATCTTGGTCGCACGCTCACCGAAGCGGGCGTCTGAGGTGACGGCCTGGAACGCTGCGATGGCGTCGTTGTACTGCCCCACCAGGAAGTAGAAGTTCCCCAACTGGAGCTGGATGGCGCGGTCTGTGGGGTGTTGGGCCAGCCGCCACTCGTATTCCTGCACGCCATAGGAACTCCTCTGTCGGGCGAGCTTCTCCCTCCTGGCGCGCAGCTCGGCGTCTTCGGGCTCCGCGGCGAGCGCCTTCTCGACGGCGGCGATCGCTTTATCGTATGCCCCCAGCTGGACGTCGCCCAGCGTCTCGCGGATCTCGTAGTTGTCCGGCAGCAGTTCGTGTTTCTCCTCAAGCAGCTTCAGTGCGTCATCCAGCCGTGCGGAATCCTCATAGAGCTGTGCGAGGCGGAGTATGCGGTTGACGTGCTCGGGCTGCCCCTGCAGTTCGTCCTCCAGCCGGGAGATCCGTCTGCTGAGCCCGTCCATGGTGTGGGCTTCGCTGCGCTCTTCTTCGAACTCGGCGGCCAGTTCTTTGTCGCGGATCATGTCGCGGAAGCTCCCGGCCTGTTCCATCTTGTGCTGTGCCATGTGGCCGGTGGCCTCCAGGTTACGCACTTCCCGCTGCAGCTCCCTGTCTTCGGGCTCCAGCGCTGCCAGGCGGCTCAGGTACTTCAGGGCTTCGGCCGCGTCGCCGGACTCCTGAAACAGGTCGGCCAGGGCGCGCATTGCCTTCTTGTTCTCCGGTTTCAGCTTCAGGGCGTCCCTGTAGATGTCGATCGCCTCTTCGGCCAGCCCGGCACCCTCGGCGGCACCTGCAGCTGCCATCAGGGCCCAGACGCTGTTCGGACGCTTCTCGAGGAAGTCCTCGTAGATCTCCAGCCTGGCTGTGCCCTTCTTGAGGAGGCCCCTCACCGCAGTGACCAGGATGCGGAAGGGGAGGGTGAGCAGGCCGAGTGGCGAACGCCCGGCCTCCTCCAGCCGCCGGCGCTCGGTCGCCCGCAAGACCCGCCGGGCGTCCTGGAACTGCGGATCCTCCCGTAGCACCTGGCGGAGCAGCGCAACCGCGTAGTCGTAGTTGGCGCGTTCCACCGCCTGGCAAGCTTTGTCGTACAGATCCTGGGTGGCCATGGAGAATCCTCTTCGCGCAGACTAAGGCTGCGGAGGGTTTTAGGTTAGCTCAAGGGCTCAGCACTGTCAAGAGCGTGCCCTGTTCTTGCTGCCCGTCGGAGCTTTGGTTAGAATCCAGCCTGCTGTGGGGCTCGTGCCAGTTTCGCGATTCCGGGAGACAGTGCCGTATGAGGTTCATCCAGGTGGGAGTGGGCGGCTTCGGGCGCGGGTGGCTCGACAGGATCACCGCGGATCGGGCGGTTGAGCTGGTCGGCCTGGTTGACGTGGACCCAGAGGCGCTGGCGGTCGCGCGTGAGAAGGTCGGCCTGCCCGAGGCGCGATGCTTCGCCGACTACAGTGTTGCTTTCGACCGGGTCGATGCGGACGCGGCCCTCTGCGTGACGCCCCCGGCCGTGCATTATGAGGTGGCTCTGGCGGCACTGGAGGGGGGCCTGCACTGCCTCACCGAGAAGCCGCTGGCGGACACGATGGAGCAGGCGCGCGGGATGGTCGAGGCCGCCGAGGAGGCCGGCAAGGCGCTGATGGTGAGCCAGAACTACAGGTTCCGCTCCTGGGTGCGCACCGTGCGCTACTTGCTGGACAGCGGGGACTTCGGAGCCCCGGACAACCTGTTGGTCCGCTTCGCGAAGGCCCCCCGGTTCGCCGGCTCGTTCCGCCTGAAGATGGAGCACCCGCTCGTGCGGGACATGAGCATCCACCACTTCGACCTGATGCGAGCGGTCACGGGTCGTGAGCCGGTCTCGGTGTATGCGGAGACCTGGCGGCCGGAGTGGAGCTGGTTCGACCATGATCCGTGCGCGGTCGTCGTCTTCCACTTCGGGGGCGGCATGCGGGCCGTCTACCACGGCTCGTGGGTGGCGCGCAGCCCGGAGACCACCTGGGATGGCTATTGGTGCGTGGAGTGTCCGGAGGGAGCGATCGAGCTGCGCCGGGACGAGGTGCACCTTCGTCCCGCCGACCATCCGGACCAGGACATGGAGGTCCAGATGCACAGGATGCCGTGCGAGGGTCAGGAGTTCGCGCTGCTGGAGTTCCGGCAGGCCGTGGCCGAAGGGCGCGAGCCGGAGGCCAGCGGGCGGGACAACCTCAGCAGCCTGGCCATGGTGCTGGCCGCTGCCGAGTCCGCGCGGCGGGGGGAGACCGTCGAGATAGGCGAAGTTCTGGAGGCGTGATGACCGGCCAGGAGGAACCCAGGGAACGCGGTTTTGCGCGGCGGCTGGAGGAGTTCAGCCAGAACGTGGACACCATTCTGGAGGAGCTCGGGCGCGTGATCTACGGGCAACGCGAGGTGCTTGGCCAGCTGCTGGCCTGCGTGGCCGCCCGGGGTCATTGCCTGATGATCGGCGTGCCGGGCCTGGCGAAGACGATGATGGTCTCCTGCCTGGCGGAGGTCACCTCGCTGACCTTCCGGCGCATCCAGTTCACCCCGGACCTGATGCCCAGCGACATAACCGGCACCAACGTGCTGGACGAGAGCACGGGCAAGCGTGAGTTCCGTTTCATGCCGGGGCCGCTGTTCGCACACATCGTGCTGGGCGACGAGATCAACCGCACTCCGCCCAAGACGCAGGCCGCCCTCCTGCAGGCGATGCAGGAGCGCCAGGTGACCGTCGGACAGACGACCTACGACCTGCCCAGTCCCTTCTTCGTCATCGCCACCCAGAACCCCATCGAGCAGGAGGGCACATATCCCCTGCCCGAGGCCCAGCTCGACCGGTTCATGTTCAACATCAACATCGACTATCCCGACGAGCTGATCGAGCAGAAGATCCTGGCGGAGACGACCCGCGGCCCCCGGGCCAGACTGAAAAGCGTGATCGACGGGCAGCAGATACTGGACATGCAGGACCTGGTGGAAGACATCGTGACCTCCCCGTACGTGGTGCAGTACACGGCGGACGTGATCCGTGCCTCCCGGCCGTCCTCGCAGACGGCTCCCGAGTTCATACGGGAGTTCGTGGACTGGGGCGTCGGGCCGCGCGCGGGGCAGCATCTCCTGCTGGGCGCCAAGGCGATGGCCGCCATGGACGGACGGGTGAACGTGTCGCTGAGCGACATCCGCGATGTGGCCCGGCCCATCCTGCGCCACAGGATCGCCTGCAACTTCCAGGCCCAGGCGCAGGGCATTGACAGCGACCAGATCGTGCGCATGCTCCTGGACCAGGTGCCCGAGCCGGCCGTCAGCAAGCACGAGTAGTTGGGCCGGCCGGCGTGCCCCGGCTCCCGCAACCTGAGTGAGATCGCATGAGCGGGCAGCAGCTCAATTGCGTCGTGTTCGGCGCCGGCGCGCTCGGCCTCGGTTTCCTCGGGCCCGAGCTGGCGGTGGACTGCCGCATCACGTACCTCGACATACCCGCCAAGGCCGCCCTGCTCGATCACCTGCACGAGCGGGGCGAGTACCTGCTCAATCAGAGCGGTCTGTCCATGCGGGCAGTGACCGTCCGCGGGGTGGACGGTGCCTGCATCGGACAGGGGGATGACCGGGATGCGCGGCGCGCGCTGGAGGAGGCGGACCTGGTGTTCACCGCGGTCGGGGAGCCCAACCTGCCGGCCCTTGTTCCGCTGCTGGCGCAGGCGACACAGGTGCGGTCGCAGGACCGGCCCCTGCGGATCCTGTGCGGCGAGAACGGAGTGGACATCGCCCGGGGGCTGAGGGAGGCCGTCGCCGGGCACATGGGAAGGGATCCGGCCCGCGCGCTCCGCGTGGGCGACACCGTCATGGGCCGCATGTGCAGGGTGGTGGAGAGGCCGAGTCCGCCGGTCCGGCCTGTGGCCCCGGGCATCGAGTGGGCGGCCGTCTCGGAACCCTTCTACGGCATCCCCGTCGAGGAGCACGCCGTGGATGGCCTCGCGCGGATCCCGCTTGCCGTCCGTTCCCGGTCCCCGGCGCGGTTCAGTGCCGCGGAGGACAATAAGATGCTTGCGCACAACGGGCTGCACCTCGTTCTGGGTGCGCTGGGCTACCTGCGGGGCGCGCTCTACTTCAGCGATCTGAGGGAGGAACCGGACCTCATGGAGCTGGCGCAGCGGCTTCTGGCCGAGGAGGTCGCTCCGACGCTCCTGCGGAAGCATGCCGGCGCGCTGGACAGGAACGAGTGCCTGAACTACTGCGACTCCATCCTCCGCCGGATCACCTGCCCGGTGTTCCACGACGACATCGAGCGCGGCGTGCGGGGCATCATGCGCAAGCTCCAGCCCTGGGAGCGGCTGGTTTACAGCATCCGCGCCGTGGCCGAGCAGGGCATCGAGCCCGTCTGTTTTGCCACGGGACTGGCCGGCGCCGTCTTTGTCGGTCAGCGCAGCGGGGAGACGGAGCAGGAGTTCCGGGAGGTCCTCACCGAACACTGCGGGTTCGATCCAAGCGGGGATGCCCGGCTGATCGACCTCATCACCGCGCGCCGTGATGCCGTCGAGGACGGCGAGGCCCCCTGAGCGAGGGCCGACCGCCCATCCGTCCTCCGGAACCGGACGATCCCATTCCGTTCCCACATTTCGCTCCGCAGTTGCGGCCGAGGTGCCGTCGTGCTAAGACGCTTCGCGAATGCGATTCAGGAGGAGGGACATGGAGCCGATACGATGGGGGATCCTGGGCACGGGCACGATCGCGGGGAAGTTCGCCGAAGGGCTGAGCGTCCTGGACGACGCCGAGCTCGTGGCGGTCGGATCCCGTGCTCAAGGAACGGCCGACCGCTTTGCCGGGGCGTGGGACGTCCCGCACGGGCACCCCAGCTACCGCGCCCTTGCCGGGGACCCGGACGTGGACGTGGTCTACGTTGCCACGCCCCACCCGATGCACAAGGAGAACACGATCCTCTGCCTGGAGGCGGGGAAGGCCGTTCTCTGCGAGAAGCCGCTCACGGTCAACGCGCAGCAGGCCGGGCAGGTCATCTCCTGTGCCAGGGAGTGCGGCCTGTTCCTGATGGAGGCGGTGTGGACACGCTTCCTGCCGGCCATCGAGAGGCTGCGAGAGTTGCTGGCCGAGGGAGCGGTCGGCGAACTGCGCCTGCTGAAGGCCGATTTCTGCTTCCGGAGCGGCTGGAACCCGGAGGGGCGTCTCCTCAACCCGGCGCTCGCCGGCGGGGCGCTGCTGGACGTGGGCTGCTACACGATCTCCCTGGCTTCCATGGTCTTCGGGTGCCCGCCCCGGCGCGTGACCGGACTGGCCGACATCGGACAGACCGGAGTGGACGAGCAATCGGCAGTGATCCAGGACCATGGAGGCGGTCGGCTGGCCGTGCTGACCTGTGCGGTGCGGACGCGCACCCTCCACGAGGCCTACCTCTACGGGACCGACGGCTACATCCGCGTCCATCACCCCTTCTGGCACGCCTCGAAGCTGACGGTCGTGCGCGGGGGCGAAGAGGAACTCCTCCAGCTGCCCTATGAGGGCAACGGCTACAACTACGAGGCGGCGGAGGTGGGGCGCTGCCTCCGCGAGGGCAGGCTGGAGAGCGAGGTCATGCCGCTGGATGAATCGCTCTCCACCATGGCGACGATGGACCGCCTGAGGGCGCAGTGGGACCTTACATACCCGATGGAGTAGGGGCCATTCGCACCGGCCGTGGAGAAGGGAATGGCAATGCAGTTCGGGGAGGTGGACGGAGTCGGGAAGCGCGTCTCCCGGCTGGTGCTGGGGACGATAGTCCTGGATCCGGCCAGCCCGGAGGAGACGTTCGGCCTCCTGGATGCGGCCTTCGAGCTGGGCTACAACGCGTTCGACACGGCCCATGTCTATGGCGCGGAGCGGGAGCGGGCGTTCGGGCGCTGGGTCGCGGAGCGCAAGGTCCGCGACCGGGTGGTCATCCTGGGCAAGGGGGCCCATCCGGGGAAGGGGGGAGGCCGCCTTGCCCCTGAGCATGTCCGCTCGGACCTCCAGGAGTCGCTGGAGCGGATGGGCACGGACTACGTGGACATCTACCTCTTGCACCGCGATGATCCGAGCGTGCCGGTCGGGCCCGTCGTGGAGGCGCTGAATGAGTTGCACGAGGCCGGGCTGATCGGTGCCTTCGGCGGCTCCAACTGGACCTGGGAGCGCATCCGGGAGGCCAACCAGTACTCCGACGCGCACGGCCTGCGGCCTTTCAGCGCGAGCAGTCCCAACTTCAGCCTCGCCGAGCAGATCGGTGAAGCGTGGGGCGGTTGCATCGGCATCGGCGGCCCGAGCAAGGCAGGCGCCCGCGCCTGGTACCGCCGCACCGGGATGCCGGTCTTCGCGTGGTCCAGCCTGGCACGCGGCTTCCTGTCCGGCCGCCTGACCAGCGAGAACTACGATGAGATCAAGGAGACGCTCGACGGGGCCTGCGTGAGGGGCTTCTGCTACGAGCCGAACTTCCGGCGCCTGGATCGGGCGCACGAGCTGGCCGCCGAGAAGGGCGTCTCAGTCCCGCGGATTGCCCTGGCGTTCATCCTCAACCAGGGCCTCAACGTATTCCCGCTGGTGGGTTGCCGGAACCGCCGGGAGCTGGCGGACGACCTGGGCGCGTTCGGCCTCGAGCTTACCCCGGAGGAGGCCGCCTGGCTGGACCTTCAGTCCGAGGAGCGCTGAGGCAGGAAGTGTGTTGCGCGCGCCTACCGGCGGCGTCGGCGCAGCTCCCGCTCGGTGTCCTCGCGGCGCTGGCGCTCCTCCTTCTGTCGGCGCTTGTCCCATTGCTTCCTGCGTCGGGCGAGAGCTATCTCGACCTTCGCATATCCCCCTTTGAAGTACACCGAGAGCGGGATCAGCGTGTAGCCGCGCTGGGTGCATTGGGAGATAACCCGGTCCATCTCGCGCCGATGGAGGAGGAGCTTGCGGGGACGCTTCGGGTCGTGGTTCTGCACGTTGCCCGCCTCGTAGGGGGCGATGTGCATGTCGATCAGGTACAGCTCGTCGGCGCGCGGGCGCGCGAAGGCCTCCGAGATGCTGCAGTTGCCCTGCCGCAGGCTCTTCACCTCCGTGCCCTGCAGCACGAGCCCCGCCTCATAGGTGTCCTCGATCTCATAGTCGTGCCGTGCCCGGCGGTTCGTGGCGACTATCTTGACGCTGTTCGCACTCTTTGCCATGGGAAGGTCATGTTATATCCGGGCCGAGGGGAATGCAAAAAAGTGCCGTCCGTCAGCCGGCTCAAACGTCGCGTCCCAGCATGGCCGTGAGGCGATCGGGGAAGTCGGTGCAGATGACGTCCACGCCGAGGGCCGTCATCGCCCGCCACTCGGCCTCCTCGTTCGGGCTCCAGGCGCCCACTTCCAGGCCGAGCTCGTGGGCTTGCTCCACCAGCCCCCACGTGAGGTCCCTGTAGAGGATCCGCACTCCCGAGGCGTCGATCTCGGCGGCCCGTCGAGCGGCGTCCTTCGGTGGATGGGCGAATATGGGGGCCACCGCCAGCGAGGGGTCGCTCCGGCGCACCGTCCGCAGGCGGTCCGGGACGAAGGAGACGAACACCACCTGCTCCTGCATCTCCATCTCCTGCACGGTCGCGACGGCCTGCGGCTCGGTGCCCTCGCCCTTCAGT
>JASFTU010000010.1:0-12470 GCA_050050635.1 Candidatus Brocadiaceae bacterium | reverse complement strand
CCCGCCCGTCCGCCAGAATATGCTTCAGTCGGTCCTGCCTCCAACTTCACCCGGAGCAGCCCCGGAGCATGAAGGACCCGGTAGTCTCGGTCGTGATACCCGTGCAGAGGGATGCTTCCTCCTTCGGTCAGTGCCTGGAGGCCGTCCTCCGCCAGGACTATCCGAAGAAGGAAGTCATCATTGTCTGCGACCCGCGGGCCGACGTGGAGGAGGCGCTGCCGGCCGGCTCGGAGGACATCCGGGTCATAAGGGAACGGGAGGCGTCCGTGCTGGCCCACCTGGCCAACGACGGCATGCGCGCCGCACGCGGGCACGTGAAGATCCTCCTCGTGCCGGAGTGCGCCCCCGTGGGTCGAGGATGGATGCGCCGCATGGCAGAGCCGTTCCGGGACGAGACAGTCGGGGTCGTGGTCAGCCGGTACTCCCCCCTCCGCGACTCCCGGCCAGGGCTGGGCACACGGCTGATGGCGTCGCTGCCCTGCCGCCGCGTGGTGCACACCCGGGAGGACCGGCGCAAGTGCGACCTGGTCGGCCACAGGTGCGATGCCTACCGGGCCAGCCTGCTGGCCGACATAGGCTACTTCAGCGAGAACCTGCCCGGTCCGGCCGAGGCCGTGGAAACATCAATCCGCGTGGCGGACGCCGGCTATTCGATCCTGCACAGCGAGGAGGCCGTCGTCACGTGCACGGCGGGCAACGCGGGCCGGCTCGCCCACGCGTTGCGGAAGGCGCCGGACTACGGCCGATCGGATGCCCTGCTGGACCGGCAGTACGGCCTGCGGTGGCTGAACTCGGGGCTATTCGGCGCGGCGGCCCTGGCGCTGCTGCTGGTACCTCTGGCCGCGGTCAGCCTGCCGGTGGCCTTCCTGTTCAGCGGGATCCTCTTCCTGTGGGGCTGGTTCCTCTCCCTCCACCTGCCGCTGGTGCGCTGGGAACTGCCCGTGTTCGTCGTCAACTTCGCGCTGTTCGTCGCTGCTGTGCTTCTCATCCGGGATGACTGGAGCCCGGGCCTGTTCGGCCGCCGCATACATCCCGCGCTCCTCCGCCAGTGGTGCTGGCTGGGGGCGGTATCGGGCACATACCTGCTCCTGCTCGCGAGGGCCGCCCTCCTCTGCGCGGTGCGCACCCTCCGGCAGCCGCGCGGCGTGCTGTATGCCGTCCCGGTCGGGCTCGCCGCCGTCGCGTGGTGGTTGGTGGCCGGCGTGGGATACCTGCGCGGAGCCCTCCTGGATTCGGTCAGCGGCAGATGACCCGGGATGCACCGGTGTTGAGGATAGTCTCCACGGACGTGGGCATAGATGACGCGCTCGCACTGGTGTTCCTCCACCGGTCCGGCGGCGCCGCTCCGGACTTCGTCGTGGCGACCGGCGGGAACGTCCCCCGGCAGTCGGTGCTCAACAACTGCATCTACCTGCGGGACCTGTTCGACTGGGACGCGGAGGTGTTCTCAGGGACCGATCCCGCCCCCCCACCGGTCCGTGATGCTGCCGAGGTGCACGGACCGCACGGTCTTGGCGACCGGCGCAGCCCGCACGCGGATGCGCCGCCCCTCTCATCGCTGGCTGAGCGGCTGGCGCAGGCCGAGTCTCCCTTCGATCTGCTCGTCCTCGGACCCGCCACCGACGCCGCTACGCTACTGGGCGAGCCGAAGCTTGCGCGGCGTTGCCGGCGGGTGACCCTGATGGGCGGCGCCTTCGAACCACGAGGAGAGCGCCTGGGGAACGTCACCCCCTTCGCGGAGTTCAATGTCTACATGGATCCCGGCGCCGCCTGGCGGGTTACCGGTTCCGGGACCGCGTGTGAGTTCGTTCCGCTCGACTGCACGGAACGACGCCTGTTCGGGACCGAGGAGCTGCTGGCGGGCGTGGGCTCGGGACCGCGGGCCGAGCTGGTCGCAAACCTCGTTGCCTACCTGCGGGAAGCCCACGTCCGTCTGGGAGAGGGCGATGGTGTCTTCATGCACGACGTGGTCGCGGCCGCGCTCTGGGCGCAACTCATCCGGGGAGAGTGGCGCGAAGCCGAGCTGAGGCAGATCGTAAGGTGCGGAGAGAGACGTGGAATGATGATCACGAACGACGACGGGGGTCGGCGAATCCGCTACGCCCACTCCTTCGACGAGGCCACCTTCCTCACTCTCTGGCGTCAGGTGGTGGCATCTCTTTAGCGGGACCGGCCGGCCAGGCGTGCTCCCTGCGACGCTCGGCTGCCAGCACCACCTCCCTCAGCGCCTCGGGCCCGCCGGACGCCATCCACTTCGCATCGAACTCAGGCTCCTGAGCGATCTCAGCGATCGCCACCAGTGCCCTCAGGTAGAAGTTCCTCTCCTCCGGCGGCAGGGCCAGCACGAAGATGGTGTGCACCGGCGGCTGGTCCTCGGCAAAGACCACTCCGTCTCTGCTCCGTACCAGAATGACCTCGAACGACTCCAGTCCCTCCAGGATCAGGTGGGGGATGGCCAGCCCGGGCCTGATGACGGTGGGGGAGAGTTCCTCCCGTGCCAGGAGCCTGCCGTATACCTCCTGCGCCGAGAGGTCCATGCTGCGGGCAAGGTTCTCGGCGATCACCCGGAAAGCCTCCTCGCGCGTAGTCGGCCCCCTCAGGTCGAGGACGGTGCACTCCTGGATCAGGTGGTCGAAGCGGTCCTGCAGAACGGTGTCGTGCTCCCGGGCCACCCGCGAGAGTTCGGCCTCCAGGTCATGCTCCTTGAAGTCAGCGCGGGCCACCCGTACCGCCAGCCGGACCAGAGCGGACTCCCGCAGAACGTGCACCTTGGCATAGAAGAAATACCACAGCACCGCCCCGCCGATGATCACCCCCGCGATGGCCAGCGGCAGCGTCCCCAGCTCAACCAGGAGGAAGGCGTAGAGGAAGATGCCCACCACCTGGACCCACGGGTAGAGGGGGCAACGCCAGGAGGGCCTGTAGGTGGGGATGCGGCTCTCGCGCATCAGAACCAGCGCTCCCATCTCAAACATGAACAGCAGTATCTTCATGGCGGAAGCGGCCTTGACGAACCTCTCCAGGTCCAGAACCAGCATGATCGCCATCATGAACGCTCCGGTGAACAGGATGGCGTAGACGGGAGAGCCCCGCTTCGGACTGATGCGGGCCAGGCCCGGCGGCACCAGGTCGTCCTGCCCCATCGCCATGATCGTCCTCGATGCGGCCAGAATACCGGCATTGCCCGTGGTCAGGAACGCGCAGATGGCGGCCACCCCCAGCAGGACGGCCCCGCCCGCGCCCCAGAACGTCCGCGCCGCCTGGGAGAGAGGCGCGAAGGACCAGTCCGCCGCCCTCGAGGGCAGCAAACCCACCGTGACAATCACCACCCCCACGTACAGAAGAGACACCACCAGAGTCGCCCCGAACATGCCCAGCAGAAGATTCCTGCGGGGTCGTCGGACCTCTTCCCCCAGTGTCGCGATCTTGGTCACCCCGCCGAACGAAATGAACACCATCGCGGTCCCGGCCAGTACGGCCTGCCATCTCCCCCGCAGAAGCGGCCGGTAACGGGCCGGCTCAAGGTGTGCCAGCCCACCGATGAAGTAGGACACGAGCACGACCAGGAGCATCGCCACCAGCAGGACCTGGGCCCGCCCGACCTGCTTGACCCCGCTGAGGTTGAGGAGCATGAACAGGACGCAGAAGCCGCAGGAGATCGCCTTCACCTGCCAGCCGGACACCTCCCACCCCCCTATGTAGGCGGCCAGGGCACCTATTCCCAGCAGGGCGAAGGCGCTCTTGAAGGCAAGCGAGGCCCACGTGGCCACCCCGCCGACCGTGCCGAACCCGGGACCCAGGCCCCGATCGATGAAGAAGTACGTGCCCCCGGCCTTCGGCATGGCCGTCATCAGCTCGGCCTTGCTCAGAACCGTGGGCAGAAGAAGCACGGCAGCCAGCAGGTAGCACAGGAACGCGCCCGGCCCCACCCGTGCAAACACGAGAGCCGGCAGCACGAAGAGGCCGGAACTGATCATCGCGCCGGACGCCACGCTGAACACGTGAAGGAAACCCAGTTCCCTCTTCAGTGCCATCGCGCTCCCTTCGTTGCCGTTGAGTCCGTCCGCACCTCGCGCCCATATTCTACCTATTTGGCGAGCGTCGGACAACGCGGCCCGGCCCGTCCGCCGGACGCCGCCTCGTTGACAGAGCCCCATGCCGACCTGTACTCTACCGGCGCCTTCCCAGATCAGCCGCGAGGTCACCCGGTGCCCGTACTGAGGCATGAACTGCAGTTCCGCGTCGTCGGCCGGCTCGGGGCCGGGCTCGTGCGCGCCCTGCATGCCACCTGGCGCGTCCGCGTGCTGGACCCCTCAGGCATCCGTTCGGGTATCCGGCGGGGGAAGCGGCAGGCGATCGTCGCCTTCTGGCACCGGCATCTGCTCACCATGCTGGCACATCACCGCGGCTTCAAGGTGTGCGTTCCCGTCAGCGAGCACCGGGACGGGGAGTACGCCGCGCAGGTCATGGCCCGCTTCGGCCTCGCCTCGGTGCGCGGCTCGACGACCCGGGGAAGCATCAACCTGCTGAAAGGGTTGCTTCGGGCGATCGAGGAAGGCTGGAGCCTGGGGATCACGCCGGACGGGCCGCGGGGCCCCGCGTTCTCCGTCCAACCCGGATTCGCGCTGCTCGCCCGCCGCTCGGGGTTGCCCGTCCACCCGGTCGGGGTCGCCGCCGACCATCCGGTCGTCCTGTCCAGCTGGGACCGCTTTGCGATTCCCAAGCCCTTCTCCCGCGTGGTGATCGCCTTCGGGCCGCCACTGGACCCCGGAGACTTCGGCGATCCGGCAGCGCTCTGCCCCGTCCTGGAGCGGAGACTCCAGGAAACCACGGCGCGGGCGTGGAGCGCGCTCGGGCCGAAGCCCTGAGGGATCACTCCCGACTCGCCGCCCTCTCGCGCAGCACCGCCCTGATCATCGCCCCCACGATCACTGCGCACATCACCAGCGTGCCCCCCAGTATCGCCACCGCCGCCGGACCCGTCAGGTCGAACTGCTTCATCAGCACGCTGGCCGCCGCCAGCAGAAGCATCAGCGCATAGAGCAGGCGGATGCCGTATCCCCTTACGTACCGCACGGCCGAACTCCCAAGCTGTGTGCCCACCGACGCCCCGAGCAGCATCCAGAGCGCGGCGAACAGCTCCACCTTCCCCTCCACGGCATACGTGAACGCACCGAACGTGCCCGATATCGTCACACAGATCAGGCTGGTACTCACCGCAACGTACGTCGGAACGCCGAGCAGGAACACGAACATCGGCACAAGCGCAAAGCCCCCGCCGCTGCCCATCGTGCCGGCCATCAAACCAACCGCCAGCCCCGTGCCTCCGAGGACCCACAGCGAGACGCGACGGTCACAGCTCTTCAGCGTCACCATGGGCGGCAGCTTCACGGCGCCCAGCGGCGCCGACTCTCCGCGCTTACGTTTGGCCACTTCCGCGCCGTCGGTCGCCACGCCGTTTGCCCTGTCCCGGGCGCGCTGCATCATCTCCTTGCCATACTCATACAGCATGTACGCTCCTAGCGAACCGAGCAGCAGGAAGTAAACCGCGCGCACCACCGTGTCCACCACGCCGAGAGACTCCAGCACCAGGATCAGCCGCTTGCCCCCCTCCACCCCGAAGACCATCGCGAAGCCGACGATACCCCCGAGCCTGTAGTCCACGTTCCCCATCCTACGGTGCTTGACCGATGCCAGGGCGCTCTGGCCCGTTATGTTGGCCAGGCCCGTCCCGATGGCGAACGGCATGGGAAAGCCGAATATGTTCAGCGACGGGGTGATGATCCAGCCCCCGCCCACGCCGAAGAAACCGGCCAGCACGCCGACGGCAAAACCGATGGCAATCAGGATCGGGATGCTGAACTCCATGCCCATCACGGGAAGCCACATCTCGGTCCATCTCCCTTCCGCGCCCGCAGCTACTCGGCGTGATCCACCTCTTCGGTCTCCATCCCGATCAGCGACAGGAACGCCTCCGTCAGGACGCCCATCAGCGCACCCGCCCCCAGCAGCGCCGCCACCGTCAGGAACGCGTAGGCCAGCCGATGGTCGTCGAACACGCCCCGCAGCCACGCGCTGAGCCCGCTCAACTCCGCCCCACCCTCCGCCGGGTCGGCCGCAGCCTGCGCAAAAAAAAGGGCCTTCCACGCCAGCCCGCTCAGACCTGTCACTGCCGAATCCCCCGTCCGCTGTTCCGTTTTCCCTTGCCGGCCAACCTTCGTGGAACTTGCGCCCTTCTCAACTCTCCTCGTCCGGCGCGGGCGCGCCCGGCCCGCTCGGGCACACGTCGGCCGGCGAGATGCCTGTGACCCTCCCCGCCTTGTCGCGGCGGCGTCGCCCGAAGCTCGGCATGCACGCCAGCTCGTCCGCGGAGAACGTCGGGCCCTCCACGCACACGCGCCGTCCGTTCAGCTCGCACTGTCCGCAGACGCCGATCCCGCACTTCATGTAGCGCTCCAGGCTGGCCTGACACTCGACCCCCTCGCGCCGGCATATCTCCACCACCCGGACCATCATCTCCTCCGGCCCGCACGTGTAGACCATCCTCACCTCAGCCGACTGCTCCTCCAGCCACTCCGTGGGGAATCCGCGCCGGCCGGCCGACCCGTCGTCGGTGAAGATCACCTGATCGGGGAAGCGCTCCGTGAAAAACAGCCCGTCGGCCCGCCGGGCCCCCTGCACCAGGATCGCTTCCGGCAACCTGTCCTTCAGCGGCGCCAGCACGGCCATCCCGCATCCGCCGCCCATCAGGGCGACGCCCGCCCCGTCTCCGTGCGCCTCGTATCCCCAGTATCCCCTGCCGTAGGGCCCGCGCAGTCCCACCCGCTGCCCCGGCTGCATCGCGCAGAGCCGCGTCGAGAAGGGTCCGCGCTGCTGAACCGTCACGCCGATCCGATCTTCGCCCACGTAGGAGACGGCGTACGGCTTCTCGTCCACCCGCGGGATCCACAGCATGAAGAACCGGCCAGGCACGAACTGCTCCATGTGCAGCCCGGACCGCCCCTCCGCCCCGGCCAGGGAAAGGAACAGCGTCACCGCCCCGGCGTTCTCCCGTCGCACCTCGACCACTTCGAGCACCACCGGCACGGCCGGTTCCAGCAGATCGCTCTGTGCTTCTCCGGCAGTCACGTACCTCCTCTCCCGACGGCTAACCCAGCGCCGCACCGCGGACCTTGCCCAGGGACCCGATTCCCAGCCGTGCGCACAACTCCGTCAGCTCGTCCGTAATCAGCCGGAAGACCTCCATCCCCCGCGAGTACACGGCCGTCCCCACGCCCACCGCGCTCGCGCCCGCCATGATCATCTCCAGCGCGTGCCGCCCCGTCGCCACTCCGCCGATCCCCACGACCGGGGCCTCCACGCCCTCCCGTCTCAGCGCGGTGGCCACGTCGTAGACGCAGCGCACGGCGACCGGCCGGAGCGCCGGCCCGGAGAGGCCGCCCATCCTGAAGTCCAGCACCGGCTCCCGCGCCTCCACGTCGATGATCATGCCCGGCCCCAGCGTGTTCACCGCCGATATGCCGTCCGCGCCGCCCTCGACGGCCGCCAGCGCCAGTTCGCCGATGCCCGGTACGTTCGGGGTAAGCTTGACGAAGAGCGGCCGATCGGTGGCCTCCCGGACCGCGCGCGTGATTCGTTCGGTCGCCTCCGGCGTCGCGTGGCCGGCCAGGGTCCCGTAGCCCGGCGTGTGCGGGCAAGAAAGGGGGATCTCCACGCCGGCGAAGCCGCACTCCATCAGCCGCCCGGTGACCTCGGCGAACTCCTCGGCGCTCTGCCCCACCGCACTGGCAAACACCGGGATCGCCAGTTCGTCCGCCCCCCGGAACTCCCGGGCCACCTCCTCCACGCCGGGGTTGGAGTAGCCCACGGCGTTGAGCATGCCCGCCTCGTAGGCGATGACGGTCGGGTTGTTGTGCCCTTCCCGCGGGGCAACGGTCACGCTCTTGATCGTGGCGGCCCCGGCCCCGCACTCCGCCACGCGGGCCACCAGCTCCCGCGATACACCCAGGACCCCCGAGGCAAGCACGGTGGGATTGGCCAGCTCGATGCCGCACAGGCTGACCGACAGATCGACGCTGTCCGCTTCTGATGGGTCCATTGCCATCCGCCGCGGTCGGGCCCCGGAATCGCGCCATTATAGGCGCCGCGTCCGGCCGCTGCAAAGAAGCGGCCTCAGCGGATGCCGTACAGCTCCCCCACCCGGCCGGGCGGCTGGATGTCGTCGCCGGTCAGACGGCGGATCAACTGGATGCCGGTCGCCACCGCCTGCCCCCGGTAGTGGTTGTTGGCGATCACGAACATCCGCTCGACCTGTCGGGCTATCTCGTCCAGCGCCTTCTGTATCTCGTCCAGCTCCTCGCCGCTGTACAGGTAGTCGTAGCGCTCGTCCCGCCCCGCGTCCTCGGCAAACCACGCGTCGTAGTTCCGCCCGTGCAGCCGCAGGTAGCCCACCGGGCCGAAGCCGTAGGCCGTCAGCGGCACGTTGCTCCGGTAGGCCGGCTGGTCGATGTTGCAGAAACCCACCTGCAGCGACCGGATGAAGTCCAGGGCCTTCTCCTGCACCCACGCCTTGCTGCGCACCTCCAGCACCAGCGGCAGGTCGCCGAACTCGTCCACCAGCTCCCGCAGGTAGTCCTTGCTGCGCCGGTTGTAGCGGAAGGACCACGGGAACTGCACAAGCAGCGCCCCCAGCTTCCCGGCCTCCACCAGCGGCCCGATACCCGTGCGGAACACCTCCACGTCCTGCCCCGTCCAGTGCTCGTCCCGCTCGTGCGTGAACCGCTTCCACAGCTTGGCGGTGTAGAGGAAGTCCGGCCGGCCCTCCACGTCCTTGATCCAGCGATGGCAGTAGCCGGGCTTCGGCGGCCGGTAGAAGGTGTTGTTCAGTTCGATGGTGTTGAAGAACTCCGCCAGGAACTGCGGCGGCCGGAACCCCCTCGGTTTGGGGTCCGGGTACACGATGCCGCTCCAGTCGTCGTAGGACCACCCGGCCGGTCCCACGTGGAGCGCCGTGCCGCCGGGCGTCGAGTACTGCTCGGGTTCCCACAGTCCCATCGGCTCGCCTCCCAGGGTGATCGCTGCCATTCGCGCACGCCATCCTACGCCGCGCGGCCCGGGAAGTCAATGTTCATGTATAGCATCTCCGGCGGACCACAGGTTCGACAAGAGCACGCCGCCGAGGAGTGAGTGGCCGTGGTTGTGTCTCGTTGCCGAAGCGTCCGATGTATATATATCTTTCATGGCGCCCGGCGGGGTGAGAGGGCAGCGGCCGCAGGCTGAAGTGGTTGTGTGGTAACGGGGGAGCGGATTGCGCTCCGGCTCTACGGTCTCTGTCCAGTAGCCCGACTGGTGCCCGAGTTCCCGGCGGCTCGCGGTGTCTCGTTGCCTTGGTGTCGGACGCATATGCACACTTTATGGTGCCCGGCGGGGTGAGAGAGCAGCAGCCTCGGGGTGAGGTGGCTGGGTGGGGCCAGGCCAGGGCAGGTGACGTGGAGTTGCCCCGGTCCTCCCCTGTAGGGGCGCCCCCGTGGTCGCCCGGGTCTGTTGAGAGCTGCTTCCGCCGTCCTCTGCGACATCCGCGATCTCTGCGGTGAGTTCCGTTCAGTCCGGCGGGCAGGCGCGGGGGCCTGCCCTTAAAACGGAACGGGGCTCCGTCGCCTCTAGGGGCGCCCCCCGTGGTCGCCCGGGTGTGTTACCGGTCGGGAGGTCATCGTCAGGTGCGCGGGCTGTGGCCCGCACGTCGGAGCAGCCCAGGAAGCAGTCCGGGCGAGACGTCGCCGGTGAGCATCCAACTCAGGGTGTCGGCCAGCCGCTCGTCGCGTTGGGCGAAGCGGACAAAGGCGTTCACGAACGGCGCCCAGCCCAGGAGCCTGCGCGCCCATCGGGCGCGGCGGAACTTACGGCCGTAGGTTGCCCTGACCGACGCGGCGTAGCGTCGCCGCACCTCCCGCTCGGGCGTCCCTCTGGAGAGACCATCCAGCACGGCCTCGGCCGCGAGCCCGCCGGTCACCAGCGCCTGCGGGATGCCCTCCCCGTTGGACGGCGTGGCGGCGCCCAGGGCGTCGCCCACCACCAGCAATCGGCCGTTGGTCCACCGGGTGCCCTGGAGTCCGAGCCTCAAGGGCGCAGTGCGCACGGGTGAGACGCGTTCCGCGCCGCGCAGGAACCTCTCGGCCGCCATCGAGTCCGTGACGAAGCGCTCGAACTTCCCCCTCAGCCGCATCGGCCCCGAGGAGCAATGCACGGCCACGCCGACGTTGGCGGTGCCGTCACCCAGGGGGAAGATCCAGCCGTAGCCGGGCAAAAGGAACGGCTCGAAGGAGTGGACGATCTTCCGGTCGGGGCAAGCTACGCCGCGGAAGTACGCGCGACGGCCGAAGGCCGAGGGACCCGCCCTCCCCTGCAGGACGCCGGCGGCCTTCAGAGGGGCCGCATCCGCGCCCGTGGCCAGGATGACCCACCGCGCGCACACCTGCCGCCCGTCGTCGAGCTGCACGACGCCCTCGCTGGCCGACACGGAGTAGCCCACCAGCCGTGCCCCCGGCAGGAATCGCGCACCCGCGGCGCACGCGTGCCGGAGTAGCCGCTGGTCGAGCTCTTCGCGGCGGAGCATGGCGCCGGGGGCGTCCGTGTGGGTGCGCATCGAGCGGCCGTCCGGGGCCAGCACGACGCTGCCGTCGATCGGGTAGCTGCGCTCCAGACCGTCGAATCCCATCTGCCGGAGGGCATGGAGCGCCGTGGGGCTGAGCGCGTCGCCGCAGACCTTCGCACGCGGGAAGCGTTCGCGGTCCAGCAGCGCGACATCCAGGCCCCGGCCGGCAAGGGCATGCGCCGCCGCGCACCCCGCCGGTCCAGCCCCCACGACTGCAACGTCGGCTCGCATGGAGTTCTCCCTCGAACGCTCTGCCCCTCACCGAAAATGGTAGTGAATGCCGCGGGGGATTCAACGTCGCTCGGCGCGTGGCGCCGGCCCCTTCCCCGGGGGGAGCAACGGGAGAGAGGCGGGACAGCGAGGAGACACGGGCGATGAAGCCGGTCAAAGGGGTTTTGGAACAGATGTCGGCCGGGGTCTCCAGAAGGGCGCTTGACACGTAGGCCATATACCTGTATAGTTATCCTACGGACGGTATTCGCCATGGTCGGCGACCAAGAGGAAGGGAGTATGCGGAGCGTTCCGCATTGGCCGTGGGCCATCGGGCGCGGGAAGTCAGAGGCCGGAACATGCGCAAGGGCAAACAAGGGCACACGGACTTCGTTCACCTGCACGTGCATTCCAACTTCAGCCTGCTCCAGGGGACGCTCAGCCTCGGGGAGGTGGTGGAGGAAGCGGCCGATCGCGGGGCGCCGGCCGTGGCCCTGACGGACACGAACGGCCTCTACGGGGCGATGTTCTTCCACCGGAAGGCCCGTGAGGCGGGCATCAAGCCCATCGTCGGCGCGGAACTCGTCTGCGGCCCGGAGCAGTGCGTCTGCCTGGCCGCCGATCGGGAGGGCTACGCCAACCTCTGCCGGATCGTCACCGAGAGGCAACTGGCCGTCGGGCCGCACAGTGGGGGAGACGGGGAGTTCGACCTGGCGGCGAGCATCGGCGGTGATCCGCGGGGGCTGTTCGTGCTTTCCGCCACACCGTCGCTGCTGCGCCGCCTGAGGGATCGAGTGCCGGAGGGACGCCTCTACGCGGAGCTACGCGCCGACTCCCCGCATTCCTTCGAGACCCGTTCCCCTGCCCTCCGGGGGGAGGGACGGCCGGGTCCGGCCCGCGACGGACGGGAGCCCGTGGCCGATACCGCGGAGCAGCTCCGCATCCCGCCGGTCGCCACTGTCAACGCGAACTTCCCCTCCCCCGGGCGCCGCCGGACGCACGCCGTCCTGAGCGCCATCCGGGAAAACGTTACGTTGAAGCAACTGCTGAAGGAGGACCGCCGGCTGGCCGGTCGGCGCAGTTTCCTGATGCCCCCCGAGCAGGTGGCCGCGCGCCTGCCGGCCGCGGCCCGGCGGGAGGCGATGCTCAACACCGTCCGCATCGCGGAGCAGTGCAAGCTGGAGTTCGAGACGGGGACACCCCGTTTTCCGGAGGCGGACCTGCCGGAGGGGCAGGCCGCCTGCGAGCGCCTCCGGCAGGTGGCCTTCGCGGGGGCGCGACGGCGGTACGGCCGCCTGAGTCGGGCGGTGCGCAAGCGGCTGGAGAAGGAACTGCGGGTGATCGAGATGCTCAACTTCTGCGACTACTTCCTGGTGGTGTACGACATCGTGTCCTTCGCCGAGAGGGAGGACATCCCGCACGTGGGACGCGGTTCGGCCGCCAACAGCATCGTCTCCTACTGCCTGGGTATCTCGGCGGTGGACCCGCTGAAGTTCGAACTGCCGTTCGAGCGCTTCCTGAACGAGTTCCGCACGGACGTGCCGGACATCGACATCGACTTCTGCTGGCGGCGCCGGGACGAAGTGATCGACTACGTCTATGAGCGCCA